>CAIZGA010000104.1 GCA_903932385.1 uncultured Acidobacteriota bacterium | reverse complement strand
GTCACCAACGGCAGCCAGACCCAGGGTGACTTTTTGCCAATTTCCTACGCCGATTTCATCTTTGCCGCATTTTGCGAAGAACACGGCTTTGTGGGCGCGGTGCTGGTCTTACTGCTATACTTTCTGGTATTGATGCGTTTAATCCAGAACGCTCAAACAGCATCCGATCTGGCAGGCACTTTCGTTGTCATGGGTGTGGTTTCAGTCATCGCCTTCCAGATTGCGGTAAATGTGGGCATGGTGCTCGGCATGATGCCAGTCACCGGAATCCCTTTACCGCTAATGAGTTACGGTGGATCATCGGTATTGTTTACCTTCCTTGCTCTGGGCATGGTGATGAATGTGCGCATGAGACGGTTTGTAAACTAGGCTGGGTAACAAGTAGTAAATTCGGCCCCATCGGCGCAAGGTGCGCCGGGTCGTATGCAAAGCACGGCATTTTATTTTGAGAAAACCGGCCAGGCGGGACCAGTCCCCGGACCGGACAGGATTCAGGCATGAGAGCACAGGGACGGGGAACGACCCCGCCTAACATACAGGTTGGAGTGGTCACAAACTCCCTGTGCCTTTTTTCACCGCAAGCTGATGGCAATTCCAACAAAATTCACTGTGAGCCCGCGACCCGTTTCGCGGGAATCCGCCGGAACCATTCGGCAGGCACCCACCTCACAGCAGCTTCCGTCGCCGTATTCCTGTTCGGCCCACCCACGCCGCTCTCTGGCGCCAACGCGCACTGAGAGCCGCACGGAGAACACTGGTCTCTGCTTCGCCAACGCCCGGAAACGGGCAGAAGAGAGACAGTAATGGCTAAGGAAATTTATATCTCCAGCACGCCGCATGAAACGCGGCTGGCGATTGTTGAAGACGAGCAACTCACAGAAATCTACTACGAGCGCGAGAATGAATACACTCTCGCCGGTTCCATCTACAAGGGAAAAGTCACCCGCGTGCTTCCGGGCATGCAGTCTGCATTTGTGGAAGTCGGCCTGGAGCGCGATGCGTTCCTCTACGTAACCGATTTTCTGGAAGAGCAGGACGAGCCTGCGGAATTTGAACGCGCCCCGCAGCAACGTGGTCAGCGCCGTGCAGAATCCCCGGCCACAGCGGCAGATGCCCTGCCCGAGGGTGATAGCGAAATCCCCAGCGCACCCGCTGCAGCACCGCAGGAACGCCCCGCCGGCGAAGAGTCCGGTGATGGCTCCCGCCGCTTGCGCGGACGCCGTGGACGACGCCGTGGACGTGGTGGACGCCGTGATGGCGCAGCCGCCGGCATTCCCGGAGCCGTGGCACAGGGTTCTGCCGCACAGCCGAGCGACGCCGCTGAAGCAACCGAAGAAACCGAAAGCTACACCGAAAACTCCAGCGAATTTGAACTCGAGCCCTTTGACGCAATCGATACGGTCGAGTTTGAGCAGGAGAGCGAGCAGGAAGACGCGCCCAGCATTGAGGCAGCCGCAGCTCCCCGCGAGCAGTCCCCGCGCAGCTTTGAGCCCCGATCTGACCGTGGTGGTGACCGCGGCCCACGCCGCGATGGCGAACGCCGTCCAGACCGCAATCAGGACCGTGGTTCTGACCGCGAATCCCGCCCGACACCCATCGTTCTGCCGGGTGAATCGCTGGCACGTTTCCGTGGCGCGCAGGAGCCAGCAGCCGCAGCCGTTGAAACTCCGCAGAGCGAAGCCGCCAAGCCGGCACCCAAGACCAGCAGTTCCTCGCTGAAACCCTCCACGCTGATTGATAAGCCGATTGAGTGGGACGGCGGTCTTCTGCTGCCGGGCGAAAGCCTTTCCAAGCTGCGCAACAAGCCTGCTGCTGCGCCAGTCGCAGAGCCGGTTGCAGAACCGGTATCGGCAACGCAGATGGTGGAAGAAGAATGGATTGAAGAAGTAGGCCTGCCGGAAAGCGAAGCGGAACAGATTGAGGCCGCCGCCGCCGAGGAACATGCTTTTGAAGAAGTTTCGGCAGATACAGAGTCCACCACCAAAGAAACCGATGCTTCTGCAACGCACAACGTTGATACTGATCCGCATCGTTACTTTGACCTGCGCTCGCTCTTCGGCAAAAAGAAGAAGCCGGCCGACAAGAAGAAGACTGGACCGGCATTCACTCCGGGCACCGGTCTGGTGGAAGAAGAATTCGACGAGCACGACGAGGGTTACGATTACTCCCGCATCGGCGCACACGGCGATGATGCCGATGCGGACGACCTGCACGAGGAAACCATTGTCAGCTCGGGCGTCATCAGCCAGCTGGTACGCGACATCCACATTGAAGAGCGCACCGATGGCGATGAAGTAGAAACCGCAGCAGCACGCCCGGCACGCACCGGTGGTCGCGATGGCCGTGGACGCCGTGATGGTCGCGGTGACCGTGGCGGCAATCGCGGTGGAGACCGTGGCGGTGAACGCAGCGGCGAGCGCACTGGCGGCGACCGTGGTCGGCGCGACAACCGTGGCGGCGGACGCCGTAACATGCAGAGCGCGACCATGCCGGTCATCACAGAACTGCTGAAGCCCGGCCAGGAAATTCTGGTGCAGATTGCCAAGGAGCCCATCGCCAAGAAGGGCGCACGCATCACCAGCCACATTGCCCTGCCCGGCCGCTTCCTCGTCTTCATGCCGACGGTGGACCATGTCGGCGTTTCCCGCCGCATCAGTTCCGATGAGGAACGCCAGCGGCTGAAGCGCATTCTGCTGAGCGAAAAGGGCGAGGCCTCGGGCGGCTTTATTGTTCGCACCGCCGCAGAAGGCGCCAGCGAAGAAGAGTTGCGCAGCGATTTGCGCTTCCTCATCCACCTGTGGAACGACATCAAAACGCGTTCGGATGCCAGCAAGGCGCCGGCGCTCATCTACCATGATTTGAACCTTGTCGAACGCATTTTGCGCGATCAGGTCTCGGACAACTTCTCCGCCATCTGGGTGGATACCGAAGCTGAGTACGAGCGCGTGGTGCGCTTCATGCAGCGCTTCCAGCCGTCGCTGGTCCGCCACGTGAAGCTCTACAGCAAGCAGACGCCATTGTTTGAGCAGTTCGGCATCAGCGAAGAAATCAACAAGGCGCTGAAGACGAAGGTCTGGCTCAAGTCCGGCGGCTCCATCGTCATCAACCAGACCGAAGCGCTGGTGGCGATTGACATCAACACCGGCAAGTACGTCGGCAAGACGGCGCGCTTGGAAGACACCATTGTCAAAACCAATCTGGATGCGATTCCGGAAATCGTGCGGCAGATTCGGCTGCGCGATCTGGGCGGCATCATCGTGATTGACTTTATCGACATGGACGAACGCCGCAACCGCCACAAGGTGCTGGCCGCACTGGAAGAAGAACTGAAGAAAGACCGTGCTCCTTCTAAGGTGCTTCAGTTTAACGATTTCGGTTTGGTGGCGATTACCCGCAAGCGAGTGAAGCAGTCGCTGGAGCGCACGCTTTCCACCCCCTGCACCACCTGCACCGGCACCGGCATGACCAAGAGCCCGATTACGGTCTGCAATGAACTCTATGTGGAGCTGCGCAAGATGCACCACGGCCTGGAGCGCGAAGACATCATGCTGCGCGTGCATCCGGAAGTGGTGAAGGAACTGAAGGGGCCGCAGTCACACTGGCTGAGCGACCTGGAAGAGATGACCGGCAAGACCATCCTGGTCAAAAGCGACCCGAGCCTGCATCCCGAACAGTTCGACATTCAGTAAGCCACGCAACACGAGCGACGGGACGGATTTGCCAGAATTACAACCGCGGGCAGCGGTGGCAAATTCATCCCGTCGATTCATTTCCAAGGCAACCAATCCCCGCCTTCATCGTCAAACTTAGAAGGATATCTGCGGGAGAACCTTGTCCAGGAAAACACCTACCGGACAGCGCAACCCGCAGAAAGATTTCGGGTTATTGATTCTATGAGCGACGACGCTAAGCGTCAGGAACATCTGGCAGAAATTGAACGCTGCCGGCAGTTGGGAGAAAAAGCCTACGACGATATGTACGAGGCGCATTCCTTCCGCGACGCGAACCTCTGCTACGGCGATGCGAAAGAGTTCTACTGGCAGGCCATCGCGATAGCGCGTGAGTCGGGCCTGAACGAGGAATTGGCGGCACTGGAAGATCGGCTGGCGCACATCAAAGCAGTTTTCAGAAGCCAGTTTGTGCAATAGATGAAAGATTGAAACCAACAGAGATTTACTTTCAGGAGAAGCTACATGCCCACTTTGATTTCCACCTGCAAGAAAAACAACAACCATTCTTTGTATCGATTCGGCATGGCGCTGGCCGTGCT
>CAIZGA010000103.1 GCA_903932385.1 uncultured Acidobacteriota bacterium | reverse complement strand
GGCAAGACCACGGTGTGCCGCTGCCTGCTCGAACAGATTCCCGACTCTTGCGATGTAGCCTACATATTCAATCCCAGACAGTCGGTAGAAGAATTACTCTCGACCATCTGCGCCGAATTCGGCATCGCCCATCCTTCCGGCAACACCAGTGTCAAGGTATACGTCGATTGCATCAATGCCTACCTGCTCGATGCCCATGCCAAGGGCAGACATACGGTGCTGATCATCGACGAGGCGCAAAACCTCTCCGCAGACGTACTGGAACAGATGCGGCTGCTCACCAATCTTGAAACCAGCCAGCGCAAACTATTGCAGATCATACTGCTTGGACAATCCGAACTGGCGGTGATGCTGGCGCGGCCCGAACTTCGTCAGCTCGCCCAGCGGATTATCGCGCGTTATCATCTGGGACCTCTTTCCAGGCAGGAAGTTGCTGCCTATGTGCGGCATCGCCTTGAGGTTTCGGGTACGCAACGCCAGTTGTTTCCTGATGCACTGATTTCCCCGCTGTACCGTTTGAGCGGTGGCATTCCCCGTATCATCAATGTGCTGTGTGATCGGTCCCTGCTGGGTGCCTACGTGCAAGGCAAGGAGCGGGTTGATCGTGCGACATTAATGCAAGCGGCCCGAGAGGTGTTCAACAAACCGGCCTCACAGCCACGCAGCATCATGGGCCCGTTACTGGCAGGGCTGCTGGCCTGCATAGCGCTGGTAGCGGGGGTGTTATACCTGCCCAATACGCAACCCCCGGCACCAACGAAATCTGAAGCTAAAACCGAAGCCGCCAGGCCGGTTGTGGCATTGCCTCCCCCTCCGGTCATCCCGGCTAATTTGGAGTGGCCCGCAGCAGAGCCGCGCTCGAACAGCAAGGTGATGGCTTACGCAGCACTGTTCCGCGCATGGGGAACCGACTATCAGGGAGAGGACGTGTGCCTGCAAGCTAAAGCCCTGGGTTTACGCTGCCGAAGCACGCGCGGCGGACTGGAAGAACTGCGTCAACTCAACCGGCCGGCAGTCTTGCTGATGAACGACAATAAGAGGCAGGAGTTTTATGCGACGTTGATGCGGCTTGACGATAAATCGGCCACTTTTACCATTGGCAAAGAAACCACAATAGTTGCACTGGGAGCCCTCGCAGAACAATGGTCTGGACACTACACCATACTGTGGCGCATGCCGCCGGTTACACACCATCAGATACAAATGGGCGACCGGGGAGCTGATGTGGAATGGTTGAGCAAACAACTCGCACAACTCCATGGCAAAGAGCCTGAAAACACCACAGATCCGGTGTTCGATGAGGCCATGATGCGTCAGGTGAAACAGTTTCAACTCGTTCAGGGACTGACCCCTGATGGCACTGTCGGTTCTCAGACCATGATGCGTCTGAGCAGTGCGGCGGATCTGACGGCACCGAAACTATCCCGCGAACAAAGGGCAAAATAGGCATGTCGTACATTCTGGAAGCGCTCAAGAAATCCGACCAGCAACGGCAGCGTGGCGTAACGCCAACATTGCCGACAGCACAAACAACCGTGGTTGCGCCGAAAAAATCTTTTTTTGTGTATTACGGTCTGCTTGCTGCGGTACTGCTCTGTGCGGGTATCGCAATCGGATGGCTGCATCCGTGGCAGGCTGAACAACCCGCTCATGCGACAGATGCCATCCCGGTTGCACCGGCAACCCCGGTCTCAAACCCGGTTGCCCCGATTCCTCTGTCCGCGCCACCCGAAATGCCCAGAAAAATGGAACAGAAATTATCATCGCAGAATTCCATAGCAGTTGTGCAGGCAGCCCCGGGTATGGACGTCCCGCAATCGGGCATTTCTGCACCCGCCACAACCGCGACTATCAGCGCGGCTGTCTCCATGCCCAGGAAGCCAGGAAGTTCTGCTGACGCCGCGCAGGAACAGAAGGTGGTACGCATGGCCGAACTGCCTGTCACGATCCAGCAGGAGATTCCTGTAATGACGATACAGCTCCATTCCTATTCAAGCAAACCCATGAACAGTCTTGTCAGCATCAATTCCCGTTTGCTGAAGGAAGGTGAATTCCTGACGCCGGGGCTCAAACTGGAGCAAATCACTCCGGATGGTGTGATATTCAGTTACAAAGGATATCGTTTTCAGCACGGTATTTGGTAGCAAAAAAAGAGAGGCACATTATGAAACTCGATCTCGGCAGCCTG
>CAIZGA010000102.1 GCA_903932385.1 uncultured Acidobacteriota bacterium | reverse complement strand
GCCGACGGGACAGCATGAATATATCGGCGGCTTTGCGAGCTATCCGAATGGAATTACAGCACAGCAAGTGCAGCAGCATTTTGCGGCGTCGGATTGGTATCGCGGTGTGATGGCAGCGAGCAGTATTTTTTCGAGCAAGCCAAGCAAGCCGACTCCGGCTGTTGTGACGAATGATTTTTGTTCGGACATGGATGGCGCGGTGCAGGCGTGGATTTTGCAGCGGCTGCACCAGATGGGATACATCAACCTGCTGGGTGTAGTGGATACGGAAGGCAGCAGCTACGGGCCGCAATACATGACGTATCTGCTGGCGCGAGGCGGCATGGGCCAGGTGCCGGTGTTGCAGACGACGGTGACGGAAGCGGACGGCGGATTCTGCGGCGGTGCGCTATCGACGGTGACGCAGGCGGCGAGTGTGGCGCGCAGCAGCTATCCCACACCGAATACGACATTGTGTTCGGCATTGGCGGCACAGCCGAACAGCAGCGTGGTGTTCTTTGATGGCGGCGGCGCGACGACGACGAGCAATCTGCTGCAGGTGGCGAGCAGTTGCGGTGGAACGAGTGGAGCGAGCCTGTTTGCATCGAAAGTGAATTCGTACTACTGGCAGGCAGCGGGAACAACAACGGCCAGCGGCAGTGCAGGCGGATACAACTGGGCCGTGGATACAACCAGCACGGCATATGTGCTGGCGCACTGGCCGACAGCGGTGCCGATGTATGTGAACGGATTGAGCGCCCAGGGCAATGCGCCGGGGATGTGCAATCTGTATCCGACGAACTCGATTGAGTATGCGAGTTGGTACAACTGGTCCTCCGGCCATTGCGCTGCGGGCACGGATGTGCGCGGCGGCTGGGACAGCTACACAGTGCTGCAGTGGTTGTTCCCCAGTTGGTTCACCAACAGTGCGAATGGATTGTTCACGTATTCGTCGAGCGGCAATACGTATGGCTGGGCGAGCACGACGGCCGGCGGACAGTATCTGACGACGAACAGCATCAACACGATTCCAATCCGCGATTTTCTGGATTCGATGCTGTGGACCGACCCGGCACTGCATGCGACGAAGTAAGAGCGCAACGAGTGCATCGTAAACGAAAAGAGGATGAGGTTGGCGATGGACAGGGTGCTGCGCGCCGGGGACGGCGACTGGAACGGAGATGCAGAAGAGTTGCAGCGGCTGGGCGCGATCCTGGACAGCCAACCGGAGGCGCTGGATGGGCAGACGGTGGGAGTATTTCTGGCCGAGGCGCTGCTGCGGGTGCGGATGCGGAACGGTCGGCTGGCTCCGCTGAAGGCGAATGCGGCGCAGTTGCGGTACGAAGGAAAACGCGGTCAGCGAAATATTGTGCTGAAGGCGCGACAGATGGGAATGACGAGCTGGGTGTGCGGGCGGATGTTTCTACGTACGCTGACGCAGCCGGGCACTCTGACGGTGCAGGTGGCGCAGACGCGGGAGTCTGCGGAAAGCCTGTTTCGCATGGCGCAGCGCTTCTGGGAGAACCTGCCCGAGGCCCTGCGCGAGGGTGCGGCACGACGCGGGAAAGCAAATGCGGGACAGATGACGTTTCCGCAGATGGACAGCGAGTTCCGCGTGGTGAGTGCGGCGGATGAAGGCGTGGGGCGAGGGTTGTCGATCCAGAATTTGCATTGCAGCGAAGTGGCGCACTGGCCGGGCAATGCGAATGAGACGATGGCGGGATTGAAAGCGGCATTGGCGCCGAGCGGCGAGTTGGTGATGGAGTCGACCCCGAACGGGGCGACGGGATGTTTTTACAACGAGTGGTTGAGTGCGGGAGTGCAAGGCACGGTGCAGCATTTTTTGCCGTGGTGGCTGGAGCCGGAGTACAAGGCGGGCGAGGTGGAAGTTGCATCGCTGAGTGATGAAGAGCAGCGGTTGATGCGGGAGCATGGGTTAAGTCTGCGGCAGATTGGATATCGGCGCGGGCTGACGGCGCAGTTCCGCGGGCTGGCACAGCAGGAATATG
>CAIZGA010000101.1 GCA_903932385.1 uncultured Acidobacteriota bacterium | reverse complement strand
GGTGGATGCTGCACCGATCCAATGCCATATCCACTTTCAATTGAGCAAAGAATTAAATATGGAACAAGACGTCTTCTGCGTCGGTTTCACATATTGAAGCCAATCACATACTGAGCGCCGTTGAATTCCCCGGCACCCAGGTGAAGCCTTCGAGGCGGTGGGTGGGGTTGCGGGTGGCGCGGAGGCGGGGGAAGTCTTTGCGATGGGCGGCCATTTCCATCACGCAGATGAGCGCGTCGAAGGCGTCTTCGCTCGTCGTTGCCTGGCGCAGAACGGTGCGGCTGAGTGCGCGGTAGGCGGGAGATGTTTTGCGTTTGCGGGCGAGGTATTCGCGGCGGGCGTCGGCGTTGGATTTTTTCACTGCACCAGTGAGCAGGCGGGCGTAAATCTCAATCATCAGCGGGTGTGCCGGCGAGGCGGAGCGAAAGGGCCAGATGCGCCAGCCAGCGCGATGCAGGCGCAGCAGCATCGGGATCCCGCGCAGCGATGCGGTGCCGACGGAGCCTGCGCCGCCAATCTGGAAGGGCGATTTGGGCGCGATGCCGCGGACGAGCGCGGCGCGGGCGGGAGGCAGGTCGGCGGAGAATTTGTTGAGCATGTCGGTGCGGCGCATCATGCGGTGCGTATTCCCGGCGGAAAATTCGGCGGGCTTTTTGTGCGGCTTGCCCCAAAAGCGGCGGTCGGTTGAGTGAGGACTGAGCCAATGCTCGCCGAGACCGGCGGAAACTTTTTCCCAGAAGTCGACGACGCTGGTGCAGTGGAGTTCTCGGAGAAACCAGGCGGGGTAGCTGAAGCAACTGTCGATTCCGGCGACAAGGTGCGGGGTGGTTTTGGCTTCGGCGAGCAGCCAGTCGCAGAGTTCGTCGCGGGTGCGGTTGGATTCGAGATGCACGCCGGTGGGCGTCCAGACGGCGGCCCAGATATGGCGGCGCTGACCGGCGGCGTCGATGCGTCCGGAAAAATCGATGGCGATGATTTTTTCAGGCGCGGTGCTTTTCTGCGGCATCACAGCCTAAGAGTATCCCAGCGTGAAGGTGGGGCGGGGAACTGCGGCGTGGCTGGCTGCGTAGAGGAGAGGGAGGAGATTGACGATGCTGAAGCTATTGCTGTTTTGCATTCTGCTGGTGCTGTGCTGGCCGCTGGCGTTGGCCGCGGTGGTGTTGTATCCGCTGATATGGCTGGTGCTGCTGCCGTTTCGGCTGGCGGGAGTGGCGGTGGGCGGAGTTTTTGAATTGATTGGCGCGCTGTTCTCGCTGCCGGCGCGGGTGTTGCGCGGAGTTTAGTTTCGGCTACTCTTCCGCTGCGTCTTCGGCGAAGGCCTGTTCTTCCACCTGCTCTTCGGCCTGCAGGTCAGATTCATTCACTTCAATTTTCCATTGGCGGAGCACCTTGAAGATGGAAGTGCTGGAGAAGCCGGCGCGGACCAGTGCCCGCATGATGCGCGCGGATTGTTTCTGCACAGTTTCGCGGTCGCCGGTTGGTTCCTTGATGCGTTTGCGGGCGATGTACTGGCGCAGCAGCGTGGGTTCGTCGATGGGGTCGTAGGCGTCGCTGAGCGTGGTGGTGATGATGTCTTTGTGGATGCCACGCTGGATGAGTCCCTGCTGCACGCGACGGCGGCCGAACTTTTCATTCTCCTGGCGCAGGCGGGTGTAGTCGTTGGCGAAGCGGGTGTCGTCGAGGTAGCGGAGGTCTTTGAGTCGGGCGACGACTGCATCCACGGTGCGCTCGCCGGATTCGCCTTCTTCCACACGCATGCGCATCAGGCGTTTGAGGTCGCGCACGGTACGCATGCGGCTGCCGAGCGACTTGACGGCGTAGTCGAAAAGCGCGTTTTCATCGAGCGGAGCGCTCTTGCGTTTTGGCCGGCCGAAGCCCATGGCGGGGATTTCCCTCTGGCGGCCAGTGTAGCAAGGAAGTGGCCTGTGCATGGCACACCCAATGGCGGGGAGAATGCGTCTATTCTGATAGCGGAGGCGGGAGACGATGCTGCTGGGGATGCGGAAACAGGTTGCGATTGCCGTGGCGCTGGCCGGTTTGGCGATGACGGGCGTGGCGCGGGCGCAGGGAACCATTGAAGCGGTGCCGCAGTCGCAGGCCGGTTTTGGCCCGGTGGATTCGACGCCGCCGACCGGACTGACGCCGGAGCAGGTGATTGCCAAGTTTGCCGCCAAGGAGAGCGAGTTCAAGGCCGCGCGGCAGATGTACGGCTATAGCCAGTCAGTAAAAGTGGACACGGTGAACGACGACAACAAGGTGGATGGCGAGTATCGCATGGTGAGCGATGTGAGCTATGACAACCAGAACCGCCGCGTGGAGCAGGTGGTGTTTGCGCCGCAGAACACGCTGGAGCGGATCATCATGACGCCGTCGGACATGTCGGACATTGAAAACCGGCTGCCGTTTGTGCTGACTGCGGAAGACATTGGGCAGTACAAGGTGGACTACGTGGGGCGGCAGCGGGTGGATGATCTGGACAACTATGTATTTGATGTGGCGCCGAAACACATCGACAAGGGACACCGATATTTCCAGGGACGCATCTGGGTGGACCAGCGCGATTTGCAGATTGTGCTGGTGAACGGCAAGAACGTGCCGGATGATTTGCGCCGCGGGCATGAGGACCTCTCGCCGCCGTTCACGACCTATCGCGAACAGATTGACGGCAAGTACTGGTTCCCGACATATACGAAGGCGGAAGCGATTCTTCACTTCAGCGGCGGGAATGGGTATATGGCGGAGGATGTTCATATCCGCGAGATTGTGACGTATACCAACTACAAGCGCTTCGGCTCGGACGTACAGATTTTTTACAAAGGGCAGGACATCACGAACACGGGCGAGAAG
>CAIZGA010000100.1 GCA_903932385.1 uncultured Acidobacteriota bacterium | reverse complement strand
GACCTCATCCGCGCGCACCACTGGCCGGGAATCGTCAACGGATACTGGCATCCGCTCTACCCCGCCTGCCTCGCCATCGCGCAAATCCTTTTTCATCCCACACGCTGGAATGAACTCGCCGCCTACGAATTCATCAACTACATAATCTTTTTCGCTCAGGCCGCAGCCATATTGTTGTTTGTCTCCGCATTGGTGCGCCTGCGCGAACGCATGAACCCGCAGCCACTGCAGCCACTGCTCTCGCTCGACGGCATGCGCCTGCTCGGCCTCGGTCTGCTCGTCATCGCATCGCAGCGCGAACTCTCCATGGGCAAAGTGCGGCCCGATGCTCTGCTCTCCGCGTTGCTCATCACCGCCTTCGCCATGTTGATGGAATCGCTCGCTGCCGAAAAATTTTCCAGGGCGGCATTCTTTTTCGCACCGCTGATGGGCGCGGCCTTCGGTCTCGCGTATCTCACAAAATCATTTGCATTTGTCATCGCGTTTCTTGCCTTCATTCTTCTGTTCGCGTTTCAACATTGGCTGCGCCGCAGAACATTGTGGCAGTCCGCCGTCACCGGCGCGCTCGCGTTGCTTGCATTCGCCATCGTCGCCGGCCCCTACATCGCCGCGCTCTCCATGCAGAAACATCGCTTCGATTATGGCGACTCCGGCGCGCTCAACTACGCGTGGTATTGCAGCGGCACAGAAAAATTTCATCTTGAACCGTGGATGACAGACAAGTACGGCGCCTCCAGCGTGCACCTCATCCATCCGGAACTTCAGTTGCTCGCTTCGCCCGGCATCTACAGTTATCGCGCAGAATCTTTCGGCACGTATCCCGCGTGGTTCGATCCAACCTACTTCAATGAACGCGTCGTGCCGCATCTTGATCTGCATCAGGAAATTCCGCGCGTGCTGCGCAACATTGTTCTCTTCGTGCATTACCTCACCGACCATCCTGAAGGTTGGGTACTTTTTCTGCTGCTGATTTCCTTCGGCGCGCGTTTTGGTTTCAAAAAAATCCGCAGTGAAAGTTTTTGGCTCTCGCCATTTCTGCTCGGCCTCGCCATCATTACCATCTACGCCCTCGTAAATATTGAGGAGCGTTACATCACCGCTGCGTGGTACGCCATGCTGCTGCCCGCCTGCGCCGCGCTCTGCATTCCCGCAGCGTTGCACCTCGATGAGCATCGCCGAAAAACTTTGCAGCAAATCGCTTTCGCCACTGTCGCGTTGCTCGCATTTATTTTTCTTGCGGAGTCGTTGCGTATCGCCATCGAAGAACGCCGCGTCGACAGCGTCAACCTGCTGCCGCACTCCTGGTACGATCCGCAAACCTACGGTGCCGCGCACGGCCTCGCTGCACTCGGCGTCAAGCCCGGCGATGAAGTTGCCTGCGTCGGCTCCTACGCCTGCGTGCATAATCATTACTGGGCGCGGCTCGCCGGCGTGCGCGCCCTCACAGAAATTAATCAGCCGTTCGAAGACAATCTCGTCGCGCACCTGCAAAATATTCCCAACCGGCAACAGGCCTACGACGTTGTTAAGTCGCAGGGGGCCAAGGTCCTTGTCGGGAAATTTGATCCGGGCAGCATGAATGAAAAAATTCCCGCCGCTTCCGGTTGGCTCCGTTTGGGCGATACTGATTTCTACGCGTTGCCGTTAAATTTTCCAGCCAACGCAGCGCAGGAGAAATAATGCCGAACGCCAATTTGCCAGAACTGACTGTGGTGATGCCCTGCCTGAATGAGGCGGAAACACTGGCCATTTGCGTGGATAAGGCGTTGCTGGCGCTGCGCGAGAATGGGATTGCCGGAGAGGTTGTGGTGGCCGATAACGGCTCTACAGACGGCTCCCAGGCGATTGCAGAGGCGCATGGGGCGCGTGTGGTGCCGGTTCCGGTGCGCGGGTATGGCGCGGCGCTGGATGCGGGGATTCTGGCGGCGCGGGGCAAGTATGTTCTGATGGCCGATGCCGATGACAGCTATGAATTCGCCCATATCCCTCGATTTTTGAAGGAGTTGCGCGGCGGTGCCGATCTGGTGATGGGGAACCGTTTTCGCGGCGGCATCGGGCCGGGGGCCATGCCGTTTCTGCATCGGTATCTGGGAAATCCGGTGCTCAGTTTCCTCGGAAGGGCTTTGTTTTCAGCGCCGATTGGTGATTTTCACTGCGGGATCCGGGCATTTTCCAAAGAGGCGTACATCCGGCTGGGCCTGCGTACTACCGGCATGGAGTTTGCCAGTGAGATGGTGGTGAAGGCATCGCTGTTACGCCTTTCGATTGTTGAAGTTCCGACGACTTTGAAGAAGGATGGGCGCAGTCGGCCGCCGCATTTGAAGACCTGGCGGGATGGGTGGCGGCATCTGCGTTTTCTGCTGATGTATTCGCCACGGTGGTTGTTTCTGGCACCGGGTATCCTGCTGATGGCACTTGGGTTAGGCCTGACTGCGTGGCTGTTGCCGGCAGAGCGGCCGCTGGGCCATGCCAACCTGGGCGTGGACACGCTGGCGTATGCGCAGGCGGCGGTTTTGCTGGGTTTCCAGCTTGTTTTCTTTGGGATAGCGGCGAAGGTTTTTGCCACGACCGAGGGATTGCTGCCGGAGGACGAGAAGTTTTCGCGGTGGTTCCAGTACATCACGCTGGAGACGGGGCTGGCGGTGGGCGTGCTGCTGCTGATTGCGGGTGCGTGGCTGGCGATAAGTTCTTTGCATACATGGGCTTCCATGGGCTATGGGCCGATGCCGCCGGTGCAGATGATGCGCCACACGCTGCCGGCGATGATGTGCCTGATGCTGGGGACCGAGGTCTGTTTTGCCAGCTTCTTTTTGAGTTTATTGGGTCTGAAAAGACGCTAAATGCACAAGATATGGTGCAAAAATGACAATTTTTAATATTTTTTCAGGACAACCCTTTTATAGAAACAATTCTTTAATACTGATTAAATGAATTTTACATATGAATCGTACCCGGATAAGCTT
>CAIZGA010000099.1 GCA_903932385.1 uncultured Acidobacteriota bacterium | reverse complement strand
GATTCAATGTGTAGAGGAATCCATCCATGAAGCAAACCATTTTAAAGTCGATCATGATACCTGCTGTTGTAGCTGTTTGCATGATGTCTTCACCGTTGGATGCACATGCGGCTGCAACGCGGCTGAGTTCGCTGCGCGTCTACTTTATCGATGTGGAAGGTGGGCAGTCGACATTGTTCGTTGCGCCAAACGGCCAGTCGCTACTGATTGATACGGGCTGGTCAGGAAATAACGGCCGCGATGCAGACAGAATTGTGGCGGTGGCCAAGCAGGCCGGCCTCAGCAGAATCGACTATGTTCTGCTAACCCATTACCACGAGGACCACGTTGGGGGTGTGCCGCAACTTGCTGCCCGATTCCCGATTGGTGGCTTTCTTGATCATGGGCCGAACAGGGAACTGAAGAATCCATCCACGGTAAAGGGATATCAGGCGTATCAAGCGGTGCTGGCCGCAGGGAATTACAAACACCTGACCCTGACGCCTGGAGACAAACTGCCGCTGCATGAAATCAACGGTACGGTCATCAGCGCGGATGGAAATCTGATTGCACAACCGCTAGCCGGCGCGGGTGAGGAGAATCCATACTGCGGAGTTTCTGAATCTCGACCGGAGGACCAGACTGAAAATGCCCGCTCGCTCGGCGTGCTGATTACTTTCGGTAAGTTGAAGATTCTTGATTTAGGCGACCTGACATGGGATAAAGAAATGCAGTTGATGTGCCCGGTCAATCGAATCGGGCATGTGGATGTGCTGATAGTTTCGCACCACGGCTGGTATCAAAGCTCCAGTCCGGCGTTGGTGGATGCCCTGCACGCGCGCGTTGCCATCATGGATAATGGCGAGAAAAAAGGTGGTTCTACGCCAACCTTCAACACGCTGGCTGCGGCACCAGGATTGCAAGGACTATGGCAACTGCATTTTTCTGATGAGGCGGAAAAGCTGAATAGGCCGCAGACATATATCGCCAACCCAAACGGCCCAGATGGCGGCAACTGGATTGAATTGGATGGCGATGCCAGCGGAAATATCACCGTCACCAACAGCCGCAACGGTTATACACACGAATACAAACGGTAAGAATTATGCTGAAGGTCCGGCGATCGGCTTTGCGGCAAAAGGCCATGCCGCGTGCTGCTTTGCCCGTGCAAGGAATACTACTGTGCCGCTGAGCAGAATTCCAATTGCCAGCAGCATGTTTCGCAGGTTCTTGTGCGGGTCAGCATCGCTGCTGATAAAGGCATATCCCCAGCCCAGCATGGCGGCAATTGCCGGTAGCGGAAACAGCGGCATGCGATAGCTGTTTCCTGGTTCCTGCTTGCGCAAGCGAATCATGATGACGGCAATACATTGCGGAATGCTCATTGTGAGAATCGGCGAGATGACGAATATGGTAATCAGGTCTTTCAGGTCTCCCACCAGACAGGCAGCAGCCGATGCAATACCGATACCAATCAGTGAGATGTAGGGAAACTTTCCCTTTGTATGCAGCTTGGCAAACGCACGGAAAAAGTGCCCCTGCTCGGCGGCTGCGTAGGGTACACGCGAATAGCCGAGAATCAGAGCGTACACGCCGAAGAATGCGGAAACCATAATGAGCAAAGCAATAATCTGGGCGGCTAATTTTCCGTAGACCATCTGCATCATGTCGGAGATGACCGCGTTTGAGACCATCGCCTGTCTCCACGGCACAACACCGATGACTGCGACATTCATCGCCAGATACAAAACTGCGACAACAACGATGGAGATGATGATGGTGCGGGGAATCGCACGCTGTGG
>CAIZGA010000098.1 GCA_903932385.1 uncultured Acidobacteriota bacterium | reverse complement strand
GTCACCAACTTTAGGCGATAGCTCCAAGCCGACTGATCTGATGACTGTCAGTAATGATATCCATACTGACTATCAACTATCCGCCGGACGATTCACGCAAGGCGGCCTACGCCGGATGGATACAGGCAAGCCGCCATCCTATGTGGCCAAATATGAAGGTGGGGACCGGCGCTTGGACGTGCTGGAATTTCTGGACGTTGCCGCGGCTATTGGTTTCGATCCGACCGCACTGATACGATCTCTACTTCGCAAATAGTTCGCGACATTTTACCAGGGTCCTCCGGCTTTTCGTTTTTCTTTCACCGCGATCTCAGCGGCAAACATTTCGCGGGCCTTCACGGTGTGTCCCTGTGGTTGCTGCTGGCTCGACGCATTATAAAGTGCTGGAACGAACTTCTTGCGGTACAATAATTTAGGAAGAGTCTTGATCGACATGTCGTAGGCATCGAACGATGCATTAAATTGTCAACTTTATTGCCGGCACATCCCCACATGGTCGATAGAAATCCAAAATACGACGGACGTTACGTCTATGTCATCGATGTATCGAAATTGAAATCTGGCGACGTGCTGCTGACGCGTAACGCAGAGACTTCGTCAACGAAAGCAGGATTCCAATCCAGCGTGATCACCAAAGCGACACGTGGCACCTATAGTCACGCAATGCTGTGCACGGTGCCCCCTACCTTCATTGAAGCGGTCGGCCACGGTGTATCGAATGTAAGCGCGCAGCGGTGTTTCGTCCACGATCTCAAGAACGTCCGGGTGCTGCGCTATCCCGATGCTGCTATTGCGAAGAGTGCGGGTAGCCACGCTCTTCCGTATCTGGGCCAGCATTATTCGATAAAGAAAGCGGTTCGGTCGATTCTGCCCGAGGAGAAGCTCGCCAAGGTCAGCGACGATAAACTATTCTGTTCTGCTCTTGTCGCCGCTGCCTATCGCAAAGCTGGCGCAAAAGAGCTGGAAACAATTGACCCGATGAAAGTGACGCCCGCCACCTTGGAAAAAGCAAAGTATTTTACAGACGTCACGGAGGAAGTCCTTGTCCAGATTCTCTCCCCAAGCAACATTGAGGAAATGGGTGCGCTCGACGGCGATCGACAATCGTCGCCAATGGAGCAGGAGGTATATTTGTTCCAGGAGTTCAGCGGCATCTTGTTGCCGAAGATCCGCGAGTTTATCAAAACAACACCTGAGATAGCGTTCAAGTTAGTGCCGACAACTTTTCTGGAGTGCGTGCCGTTTATCGAGACTGCGCGCCGTCTCTGCGAGGACAAACCAGACCTCCGGCAGGCGCTGAAGAAAATCGCTGAAATCGACGATGCCGCTTACTCACTTTTGGCGGACGGCCGTTTTGAAAAGATACGCGCCGTAGCGATCGCGCACGACGAGGCCGAAATTCGATACACAATCGAGCAGTCGTTTCTGCCGAACCCAGACATCAACCGCAGGGAAACTCGCGCGCTCATACCGGCGACCAAGCAACAGATTGCCTCGCGCTCGGGAAAACCCCGGCGACCGGAAATCTCTCGCGTAGCAAAAAAGTGGCAGGAATTAAATGATGAAGCTGTCGAGTTCCTGAAGCGAAGGCTCGCCGGACTCGAAGAGTCTTTTCAACGCGCTTTTCCCGGCGAACAGCTCAGCGATTAGGCCGTGCACCTGGGCAGCGATGTCTTCGCTGAAACCGACCGGAGCAGTCTTCTTGGCCATCTCAACGTGAAGTATAGTCCTTCTTTTGGGATTTGAGAATCATGGTCCGCACACCCACGCAAATGGCCGCGGCAATCAGAGCCTCGGACCAATGGATTCCGATGTTCGCGCTACCTGGCGTCACCGTTCAAGAGCCAATTGAGATTGACGGTCTGGCATTTGTTTCGTCGCACGACGCGCGCATCATTTCTCTCGCAAATAAGCATCGGCGCTTCCGCATGTATCTGAGATGCTTCACGACGGAGTTTGGCGATCCAATCACGCCAAGTTTTATTATCTGCCGTAACGACCGCTTTGAGAAATATAGGTCAGCAGAAGCTCTCGCTGCTTTTCGCGACTCTATCGCCATCTCGTGCATTTCCCGCGGCTGGTCGCTGGCTCTGAGGTACGGTAATAACCACAACATTCGATATTCAAATTGCTTCTCGTTCTATCCGTGGCTCGTGGACAACAATTACAAGGGCCTGGTCATGCAAAGCATGGCCCAAATTGGGAGCCACGAAGTTAGGCTATTGAAAGGGCAGACCTTACCCGGAATATCGCACATGCACCTGAATGGCGGCATGATCGATACCGCACTCCTCCACGCCCTACTTGCGCGAATGCCAAAGAGATTTTCGCCAGAGCATGATCGTAGCGACGTCGCTCTTTTTCGCGCATTGAACATGGCACTCTCAGCATCAGCGCTTCCAGGCAACGTGGAGGCTACAATTTTTGACATTGGCCGGTCTGTCGCGCTCTGGGTTAGTGCCTTCGAAATATTGTCGAAAGATGGAACGTGCGAGAGCGTCCTTAAGCTGTTGAGAGCCGCAAAATGGAATTTGAGCGCGTGTAGTGATGCGATTTATGAGCCGCGTAATTATAAAACAGGTCAGCCAAAAAGCTCCTTACCTGTCTGGCTTTACGGAGCGATGAATAAAGCCAGGAACGACTTTATTCACGGCAATGAGATTAATGACACGAAGCTGATTGTTTCTCCCGGAAAACAGCCTATGCACCTTTACACCGCGCCTCTATTTCGTATGGCGCTAACTTCGGTCTTGGGTTTGACCCGCGAGCCACCCTCGGCAACCAAAGACAAGACGGCCTATGAGGCTTATTGGCAATACTCTCGCGAGTTTGCACACTATCAATCGGACGTAGAAGTCGCTCTAAGCACCATTATTTACACGCCGAAGGAATACCGAGAGCTAAGGCAATCTCGTGTAGAATCCGCCAGGTCACGCTCTCGGGCGCTGCAAGAACAGATGGCCAGAGAAAACCAAACGCCTGACAATTCTTAGGACCACGCAGGCCTCGTTAGTCTTCGACACTCCCACCGCTAGTGCAACTGTACCATTGGTTCGATGATCATGCTCGATTTGAAAGTGAAGGCCGACCTTCAGCGCTTGGTTGAAGAAGAACTTCAGGAAAGCCTTTCACTCGACTACAAGGCATCGCCCGCACTGTCGAAGGACAGCAAAGCCCGAGATGAGTTATGCAAAGACGTATCGGCGATGGCCAATTCAGCGGGCGGCCAAATTATCTACGGCATTGAAGAGAAAAACCAGAAGCCTGTCAGAGTTGATGAAGGCAACAGCACTATAAGCCGCGAGTGGATCGAGCAAGTAATCGATTCGAACGTCC
>CAIZGA010000097.1 GCA_903932385.1 uncultured Acidobacteriota bacterium | reverse complement strand
GTGATGGATACGCCCTTCCACCGCGACATCACCAAAGAGCTGTACACCGCGTTGCGCAAACAGGGCATCGCCCCCGGCGTCTATTATTCACCCGACGATTTCTACTGGCTCTACAAGCACAACATTCCCATCAACCGTTACGTGCCCAACGTGCAGTTCAACGTGAACTCCGGTTTGCTGAAATATGACCAGCAGCAAATCACCGAACTGCTCACGCACTACGGCCCCATCAGCATGATTTTCTTTGACGGCGATCCGCGCGGCCTGCGCGAACTGGCATGGAAGCTGCAGCCGAATATAGTTGTCACTCGTGGCGGCATAGAAACACCCGAGCAGAATGTTCCCGGCTCTCCGTTGCCAGGCCCCTGGGAAGCCAACATGACGATGGGCACCTCATGGCAATATCAGCCGCAGGACACGTACAAATCTGTTCCGGAACTGCTCGACATTCTCATCCACACCCGCGCGCGCGGCGGCAACCTGCTGCTCAACGTTGGCCCCAAGCCGGATGGCGAACTGCCCATCGAACAGGAAGAACGTCTCCGTCAGATTGGTCTGTGGATGTTCATTAACTCTGAATGCATCTACAACACGCGTCCCTGGAACATCACCAACGAGAATGATGTTTGGTTCACGCAGATTCCCGACAAGGATGCGAATGGCAAAGAGTTGAAGACCAGCACTCTCTATGCCATCGTGGATCGGCCGTGGCGGCGCGGCACATTTACTGAACTCGTTCTGCAATCCGTACGCACCACCGCACAGAGTCAGGTCTCGGTCCTCGGCCAGAACAGCAAAGTCTTCGAATACCAGCAGCGTGCCGATCCAACGCCGACCTTGAAGGAGCAAAGCGACGGCCTGCATGTCCGCGCCATGCGCACCCAGCGCCTGACCGATAGCGGCGTTTACGCCAACCCGGCCGTCATCCGCATCACACATGTGGAACAGGCCTTTATTCCGCCCACAGCCACCACGCTCGACCCGCAGGCGAATGGCGGCAAATACCTGCTGCGCGGCGAATGGCAGAACCCCGGTTCGAAGGCCACGGTGCAGGTTGGCTTCGAATACCGCACCATCACTGGTGAGGACACCAATGCCCGTACCTCGCGCTGGCAGCCACTGCCATTGGAATCCGTATCCACTCCCGGGGCATTTACCCGCGAAACGGAAGCATTTCAGCCCGGGCAGGACTATGAAGTCCGCACCGTGGTCCGTCATCCGCTGCTAACTATATATGGCAACATGGTTCGGGTGACCGTCAGCCCAGCCGCCAGCGCCAAATAGCCAGCTACCGGCTATTTCCGTTACAACAAGCAAGCCCATCGGCAAAAGGGCTATCCCGCCCTTTTGCCGATGCTGTTTGCCCCCGGAACCACAGCAGGGAACAGCTACGGACTGGTCTGATAACGTTATCTAAATCCAGAGGTTTAGCGCAAAAACCAATACTTGGCATACGACAATTGACCTATGTCATATTGATGGTTTTTGGACATGACAATTGCCCTAATTTTCTTGTATAAAGACTCACCAACTGTGTTGTAGTATTACCGCTATAGAAACATCCGCTGTTTACGACTGGCACGCAGGCGGCTGTACGCGTCAGCGAGCCTATTGTGGACGTACCAATGAACTGTTGTATTCGTTTCAAAGGAGACCAACACATGCAATTCAAATCCAAGCTGAAAGTACTTATCGCACTGCTCGTTTGTGCGATGGCTTTCACGCAGACACACGCTCAGACAATTACTGGCGACATCAACGGTACAGTTACCGATGCTGGCGGCGCAGTAGTTGCAGGTGCGAACGTGACCGCGACCAACGTTGATACTGGCGTTGCAGTTTCGTCGGTTACCAACGCGGCTGGCGTTTACTCCATCCGATTCCTTCAGATCGGTAACTATACCGTCACAGTGCAGGCGAAGGGCTTCGAACAGAATGCCGTTGGCCCGTTCACACTGGAGTCTGGCCAGATCGCAAAGATCGACGCCAAGCTGACGGTCGGTGCAACGACCACAACGGTTCAGGTATCGGGCAACTATGCCCCGCTGATCAACGCGGAAAACGGCACAGTTGATACGATCGTTGATACCAACGCCATTGAGAACCTGCCGCTCGCCGGCAACAACTTCTCAGCCTTGACCCTGTTCCTGCCGGGCGCGGTTGTTACCAACCCGACAGCCATCGACACCCCCGGTGCAGGCGACTCGATTGAGCGCAGCACCAACTCGAATGACTTGGCATCCATCAACGGCGGTCGTCTGCAGCAGAATGACTACCTCCTCGACGGTATCGAAGTCGACGAAACCATCAACAACACCAACGGATACAACCCGTATCCCGATGCACTTGCTGAAATCCGCGTGATCAGCGCCAACGCACCTGCCGAGTTCGGCAACGTGAACGGCGGCGACGTTCTGATGACCATCAAGAGCGGTACCAACGCCTACCACGCAAGCGCTTCGTACAGCATCCAGGACTATCAACTCGATGCCAACACCTGGGGCAACAAGCACGTTGTTTCTCCGGCTGCTCCGACACCCCGTACGCCGTACACGCAGACCATCGCCGGCGGCACCTTCGGCGGTCCGATCATCAAAGACAAGCTGTTCTTCTTTGTTGACTACGAACAGGACCGTTACCACTCGGGCGGCGTCAGCAACTACACTGTGCTCTCGCAGCTGATGACGGCGGGTAACTTCTCCGAGCTCCTGAACCCGAACCTGATGTGTTCTGGCTACGGCGCGACCTGCTCCAACTCGAAGCTGACCCAGTTGTATGATCCGGAATCCTACAACAGCACTACCAACGCTGTTACCGGCGCAGCTGCCGGCACCTACGGCGCACCGTTCTACAACAACATCATTTGCGGTGCAACCAGTGTCGCAACCGGATACGCTCAGGAAGCGACCACTCCCTGCGCCAACGAAAACAAGGTGTTCAACTTCATCATCAACAACCCCACCTTGTACCCCAACTACACGCACGCTGCTTATGCAGGCGTTGCCAACTCGGGCTTCCACGCGCCGCTCTCGACCAACTCGGCCAACGGCAGCAACTTCACCGGCCCGACTTCTTCGCACGATTACAACAACCAGGGCGATGCCAAGGTTGATTGGACTCCGACGAAGAAGGACCGCGCCTCCTTCCGCTGGATGATGGGCACGGCAGGTAACAACTCCACCAACCCCGTTGCAACCTCCTTCCCCGGTATCGCTGTTTACCCGGACAAGGGCATTGCAATCAACTGGGTCCGCACTTTCAGCCCGGCACTCATCAACCAGGCCACCGCAGGCTACAGCCGTATCCGCTGGATCTCCGGCGCACCGTCTGATCCTTCCGGCGCATTCGGCCTGACCGGCGATGCCAAGGTTGGTATCTGCGCAACCGTTCCCTCCTGCCTCCCGAGCGCACAGCCCTTCGTCGGCTTTGCATCGCAGAGCAACGGCCTCTCCTCGATGGGTACTGCCGGTTCGCCGACACTCATCATCGACAACACCTTCCAGTATGCAGACATCCTCACCTGGCAGAAGGAAAAGCACCTCTTCAAGTTCGGTGCTGAGTTCCTCCGCTACCAGCAGAACCAGTTCTATGCTGGCAACCAGGGCGCAATGGGTATCTTCACCTACAACGGCAACTACTCTGCCTACTACCCGAACATTTCGGCATCCACGACCCAGGGCGTTACCGCTGCTCAGGGCCCGTACTGCGCAACCTGCGCTTCTGCAGGTAACAGCACGGCTGACTGGGTTCTCGATCGCGTTCAGACCGACGGCATCGGCGCTGTCACCGGCAACACCGGCGACCGCAGCTGGCGTTCGGCGTACTTCGCACAGGACGACTGGAAGGTCACTCCGGCTCTGACACTGAACATCGGTGTCCGCTACGAGTACGTTCAGCCGATCTATGAAGTCAACAGCAAGCAGGCAAACGTTCTCCCCGGTGGCGAAGTTATCTACCAGGGCAAGCTTCCTGCCTCCAGCCTCCTGCCGGTCAGCTACAACAGCACCCCGGTGGTCAACGCAGTCTGCCCAACCCGTGGTTGCTATACCGATCCGTACAACCAGATTTCTCCCCGCGTAGGCTTCGCCTATCAGCTGGAGCACAACTGGGTTATCCGCGGCGGTTACGGTATGACCAACTACATGGAAGGTACGGGCGCAAACCTCCGTCTCTTCTACAACCCGCCCTACACCCCGTCTTCGATTCTCACCGGTACGGCCCCGACGAACACCAGCCCCGGCCTGTACTTCAGCGAATCGACTCAGGGCTTCGGCGCAGGTACCCTCGCTCTCGGTGGCACCACGTACCGTCAGTGGGCTTACCACATGAAGCCGGGCGTCATTGGCGAGTATGACCTCACCTCTGAATACCAGCTGAACAACTTCTCGTCCATCAAGGTCGGGTACGTTGGCGAGTCCGGTCAGCACCTCATCATCGCCGGTGCGGCCAACCAGTTGGCACAGCCTTGCATCAACAACACGTCTGGCACTGTGGACGGCACCGCTCCTGGCGGCGTCGACGCAACGCCGAACTCCACCTATTGCACCGCGAACGATCCTTCTCCCTACCAGAACCTGGTAAGCCAGTCGGGTGGTATCGTGGCAACTCTGCCTACCTCGATGATGAACTACAACGCTCTGCAGGCGACTTTCCGTCAGCGCGCCAGCAAGGGTCTTGAGTTCACCGCGAACTACACGTATGGCCGTGCAATGACCAACTCGATCGGCTTCTTCGGCGTTCCGAGCATCACCGGTCCCAGCGCGTATGCAGAAAACTTCTACAACAACCATGCTGAGTACGGCCGCGTTGGCCAGGACGTCCGCAACAACTTCAACGCAACCGGTATCTACGAGCTGCCCTTCGGCCGTGGTCACCAGTTCCTCAGCCATGACAGCCTGCTTGTTGATGAAATCATCGGTGGTTGGAAGTATTCGCAGACCGCGATTATTTACTCCGGCTTCCCGGTTACCATCAGCGCAGGTTCCAACAACGCTTACACGAACAACAAGACCCAGCGTGCGAACTTCGTCCAGAAGTTCAACATTGTGGGTCGCAGCTTGAACAACTGGTGGGGTACTGATGCCACCCTCGGTTCCAACGGTACGGCAGCCTTCGCGCAGCCGACCATCGGCACCTACGGTAACTCCAAGGTCGGCACTCTGTCCGCTCCTGGATACCGCCAGTTCGACATGTCGTTGTTCAAGACCTTCACCATTTACAAGCAGCAGAAGCTGGCCTTCCGCGTCAACATGTACAACATGTCGAACACGGCAAGCTGGTCTAACCCGGGTGCAACCGAAGGTTCGTCCTCCTTTGGTGCCATCACCGGCGTGCGTAACCCGCAGCGCCAGATGGAACTCGCCCTCCACTACAACTACTAAGTTGTAGTTCTGCAGCAAAACCAATGGCCCGGCCTCCGCAAGGAGACCGGGCCATTCTTATTGCCTGAACATCAGTGTGTCACGTGTATCTGTCGGCTAGTTTTCCGCCGCCGTCTACTCCGTCCATTTACTCCGCTTTGAACTGGTAGTGGATCTCCCACTCCTGCGTCTGGCCTGGTGCCACCTTGATGTGGATGTATGCTTCCGGGCAGATGGTCTTCGGTGTCGACCAGAAGTAGAACTTCGAGAGCGGTGTGCTGGAGGTCTGCTGCACCCCCACATGCGTCTTGGTGTTCTCAATGGAGATGCTGTACTCTCCCGGCGCGCCCGTATAGCCCGTCAGGTAGCCCTGTGGTGCGGGGCTGGTCCTGCCAGAGGGGGCGGCGTTGAAGTCAATCTCCTTGCCGTTGATGGTGGCCGTCTTGGGGAAGGGTTTGTCGGGAGTCGGGGCAAATCCCAGCTTTACCACCATCCCCGCATCGGTCGGCTGGTTGTCCAGCATGTAGAAGTCGTGGTCGTAGACGTCAGTCTCGAGCGGCTTGGTGCCCAGGTTCTTCAGCTTGTGCTTCAGGGTCATCACATTGCCGTGC
>CAIZGA010000096.1 GCA_903932385.1 uncultured Acidobacteriota bacterium | reverse complement strand
TGCAGATGATTGCCAATGCGTTTGACTTGCCGCCGATGCTGCTGGGTGTGACCGGCGATGTGAACAAGTCAACGGCGGGCGAGATGGCGGATGAAGCTTTCCGCAGCGGCATTGGGCCGGTGGCGAAATTATTTGCCGAGTACATTACGCGGGACCTGTTTACCAAGCGGCTGGGTTGGAACGAATTTGAATTTGTGTTCAACGACCTGGAAAGCCGCAACGAGCAGGAGGAGGTGCAGATGCAGACGGCGTTGTTGCAGGCCGGTGTGTTGACGGTGGATGAAGTGCGCGCGATGCGTGGGCTGGGTCCGCTGAAACATGCCGAGGAGCTGGTGCAGCAGGAGTCTGTGGACGGCGAATGATTTCATGCAGCTGAATTTTGCAACGAAAAGGGGGGAGTGGATGCGACTGGATGCTCTGGCAATGGAGATGCCCACGGTGGATGGGCATCCAAACCGGCTGCCGTTTGAAGGCGTGCTGACGCTGGTGGATGTGGCGAGCGACAAGGCGCCGAGCGGAGCGCGGGGACACCGCGTGTTGCTGACGCGAGCGGCGGCGGAAGCGGCGCTGGCATCGCTGATGGGCATGGGGATTGGATGCCGAACAGGATGGGACGGGCATGATGCGCAGAGGAAGTGCGGAATCATTACCGCGGCGGAGATGCAGGGAGAGAAGCTGCTGGTGCAGGGACATTTTTACGCACGGGATTTTCCGGAGATGGAGCGGGAGATCCGCACGAGCAAGCCGGGGAGCCTGGGCATGTCGTACGAGCTGGCGGATGTGCATGTGGCGGACATGAAAGCCGAGGTATGGAAGCTGACGAAGGCGACCTTTACCGGGGCGGCGGTGCTGTTGCGGGAAAAAGCAGCGTACCGCAATACGAGCTTCAAACTGCATGGCAGGACAGGCAGCAGCGGAAGGCGCGGATCGGTTGCGGCGGCGGGCATATCGCTGGCGCGGACGAAGGCGTGAATCAAAACAAAAACGGGAAGAGGAGAGACGCAATGGAACTGGAACCGATGGAAAACAACGAACCGTTGACGGCGACTGCCAGCCTGCTGGAGCGGCTGAATGCCGCAGCAGTGGTGCTGGAAGAAGGTCTGCAACGCATGGAAAACCGCTACAGCGAGATGAGCGGCGATGTGCAGCGGATTGTGGCGACGGTGGAAGGTGCGGAAAATTCTCTGGAGCGCCGCGTGGCGGAGCTGGAAGAGAAGATTGCCGAGTTGCAGGCGAAGGGTGCGAGTGTTGCAGCAGGCAGCAATGCAAACATCAACAACAACGGCACTGCGGGCCGCAAGACACTGCCTTCAAACACAGCGGCATTGCTGGCCAAGCAGGGCATCTCTGCCAGCGAGACGGTGGAGACGGCGGCGCTGGATGCTGCGCTGAATGGGCTGAGCATTGAGCAGCGCATCGCAGTGAAGTCGCAGCTGATGCGTGCGGGCCTGCTGGGCTAGCAACGAAGTCAGCAATCGACAAAGTAAGAAACCGAAATGAAGGCAGGGTGCAGCATTGGCTGCGCCTATTTTTTTGTGCAGGACAACCAAACAGTTTGCGATGCCCGCGCGGGCCGCAACGGAGGAAAGCAAGGCATGAACGCATATTTCCAGAACATTCACGCTGCGGCAGATTACATGGGGCCGGGCGCCATTGAAGTTCCCTTTTACCAGACGGAGATTTTGGACATTGTCCGCCGTCGCAGCATCTTTGGCCAGCGCATGAAGCAGGTCCCGGCAACCGGACATCCTTCACGCTACTTTGAGCAGACAGCGATTCCGGAGTCGACATCGGCCAGCGGATTTGTTGATCCGCGCAATATTGTTGCGCCGGTAGTGAGCCCGACCCGTGTGGAACGCAGTGTTCCGCTGAAGGCCTTGGTCTCGCAGATCAACTACAACCTGTTCGACATTGAACTGGGCAACCAGCAGAGCCAGTTTGCTTATCTGCAGGCGAAGGACCTTGCCGACACCGTTGAAGGCGTGCTGCATGTTCACGACCTGGCACTGTGGAACGGCAACGACACATCGCTGAGCACGCCGACCACCGAGCAGTACATGGGCGTGGCTTCGCAGATTGCCGGCGGCGGCAACACAACCACCATCGGCACCAGCTCGCTGATTACCGATGGCTTGAAGTCGACGATTGCACAGATGGTTGCCAACAGCGGCTATGCCGTTCGACCGACGGCCATTTATGCGAACCCGGTTCTTCTGGATCTGTTGGACCGCGAAATGAAGAGCGAGTTCAACGTGGTGTTGAACACGCGCGAAGTGACTGCCGGATTCACGGTGAAGACACTCTCGACACAGGCAGGCGAACTGCCGCTGATTCCTGACTGGGCGCTGAGCTACACCGGCACTCCAGGTTCGGGCAGCGCAGTGTTGCCGGCTTACATCGTGACGGAAGACCTGATTGAGTACCACTGGTTGGGCGATCCGAATCCGCGTGTGTTCCAACTTGGCCTGCCCGGCTCGTTGGCATCGCAGTACGTTGCGGTGAAGTTCGGCGGCGTGGTGGTGAAGGGTGCGAACTACGCACACTACCAGGTACTGGTGAATCGCTAGAACTGGGTCCTTGTGAACCGCTAGAGCTGGGAGTTGTTGACGGCGTGTTCCTGAGCAGAGTTCCCGGGCGGCAGAAGATTGCGGCCCGGGGATGGCTGGCAGGAATCCAACTGACATGTTGAGACAAGCATTGGGGAATGACGATGGGATACCTGCAACCGACAGAGTATACGAGTTATGGGCTGAGCGCAGAGACCAGCGATGACTGGATTGAAGTGGCGTCGAAAATGATGGACGCGCACTGCCGGCGACCGAGCCTGAATCCGACGCAGTATGTGGAGCGGTTGCGGATGGTGAGCGGTGCGCAGACCGTGTTGCTGAGCTACAGGCCGCTGGTGGCCGTGGTGCCGGCGACGCTGCCGCTGGTGAGTATCAACGCGCGCTATGCAAGGCCGAGGCGCGGAGAGATGCTGGACCCCGCGTACGAACAAATTGCGTGGGCCTTCACGCTGCCGGGTACGTGGACACAACTGAATGTGGCGAGTGTTGACTACGTTGCCGAGACGGGCGAGCTGACATTTCCGCTGAACATTCTGGGACTGCCGTACAACGAAGTGGAAGTGACATACACGGCGGGGCTGACGGAGATTCCGGAAGTGGTGAAGGTGGCGTGTGCGCAGATTGTTCGCAATGCGCAGGCGACGCCGGCGTTGAACGTACAGCGCAGCCGCATGGACACGATGCAGATGACGTATTTTTCCGACTCGCTGCTGGACAGCCAAGTGCAGGCAATGTTGCGGCCCTATGTGGCCTACCGGATGGGGTGAGCCATGAGCGGCGAGGAACGCAAAAAGAATGATGGAGCACAACGAATGGCCGATACGCTGCTGCGATCGCTGGGCGGAAGTAGTGTGTTGCTGCGGATGCCGCTGAATGCGGTGCCGAACAGCGACCAGGAACAACTGGGGCTGGCGGTGCCACTCTTTCA
>CAIZGA010000095.1 GCA_903932385.1 uncultured Acidobacteriota bacterium | reverse complement strand
GAGTGTCGCCCTGGGTGTGTTCGGCTGGGTCTACCTACCTCCGACCGAACTGTCCAAATTATCCCGTCACTCTCTATCGAGTATGTTCTTTGTTTCAAATATTATCTATTGGACGGAAGCTGGTTATTTTGACAGCTCGTCCCATAGTAAATGGCTATGGCATACCTGGTCACTAAGCGTTGAGTGGCAATTCTACATAATATACCCATTATTATTTGCTACGGCTCAAGTTCATTCTCACATCCGCAAAAACATACTCATATATATATACGTCTTTCTAACCGCCTCTCTTATTTCAATGGCCGTCTTCCCTAACCTAATGATCGCGCAAAAGGCGGTCTCATTCTGTTATTTCATGCTTCCTTGCCGGGCCTGGGAAATGCTTTTGGGCGCCGTCGTGTTCTTCATTGAGGAACGTCGTACAGTAGGCCGATGGTCATCGGCAATCCAGGCAACGGGCATCATCATGATTGTGCTCTCATTTGGATTCTTTTCGAGCGATATGGTATGGCCCTCAGTACCCACGGCTCTCCCAACTCTCGGCACAGCACTGGTCATCCTGGCCGCGCGCGAAAGCCACATTTTCTCCTGGAGACCCATTGCTTATCTCGGACGCATCTCCTATTCGCTTTATCTTTGGCACTGGCCATTCGTGGTCCTAATCGAATTCCTTCATCCTGGCGAGGCCCCGTGGGATATTATAATCGGTATATCCGCAAGCATTATCGCTGCGCACCTATCATATGTATTCGTTGAGATTCAGGCGCAGAAATTCCTCAGAACCCGCGGAAATGCTATCAGCGGCCTGAGGAGGGCTTTACTGCCCCTGGGGGTCGTGGCCGGGATTTGCGCCGGCATTATCGTAATGAAAGGCCTACCAAGCAGAATTCGCGGAGATCTCGCCCTCTACGATGATGCCGTAAGGGCTATGTCCGATGACGCGTACCCGACGAGTCGCTGTGGCGGACTGCGGCTCGGCGACTTGCGACTATGCACAATGGGGAATTACCAAGGGAACCACAACACGCTGGTCGTTGGCGATTCATTTGCGGAGATGTGGTGGTCGCGCGCCCAAACCATCGAAAGCCACTTGACCAATCGTGGCGTGGTATTTGCCACCTACGGCGGATGTCCGCCACTGCCCAACGCACGACGCCTAAGGCCAGGATTTGCTTGCCATGAATTTTACGGGAAAGCCCTACAGCTCGCTCGGTCGGGAAATTTTGATACCGTTATATTCATAGGAGATTGGGATGGATATTTCCAGAATGGTAATAACGACATTGCGTTCGACGATGGCATGTCTGTTGATAGCGCAGTCAGCTTGTTTAGGACTCAATTAAGCTCTCTCCGGGCCTTGGGCATCACGGTTGTTGTCGTCACCACCTCGCCGATCGGTGCCGGCGACACTCCCAAGAGCTTACAGGAAGCTTACTTCGAGGGGAAAATGGTTCCTGCCGATCGGAACTTTAATTGGATCGAGGCGTCAGCGAAGTATTATCCAGTTGACGGATTGCTGAAAAGGCTGAACTCCGATGATGTTACCGTCATTGATCCCACCCAGTTTATATGTAATCGCGGCATATGCCCCACCATACGGGGTGGAAAGTCGATCTATATGGACGGAGTGCATTTGCGTCCGGATTTTGCGCGGGAAGTTGGCGGCTTCCTTGATCGATTCTTATCGCCCGGCAAGGGGTAAATGTAGACTGAGCCAGATCCCTCACGCTAAGCCGCGTATCTTCATCGTTTGGCAACGGTATGAGGGGACGTCCGACATCATTTGTCGGAGACTCTGAACAATGCCGTCCGGCCTGCGTGATCGCGCTAACTCCGATAGCGTGTCCGGTCAGGTCCACAAATTCGACGTCGCGTCGCCACACAAATATATCGCTGTAGGCGAACCGGCCCTTTGCCCTTTGCCGTCGCCGACCTGCTCAGTTTGTAAAAATCGAGGTCTGAGCCTAGTGTTTCCGGCTGAAGCGAGCGATTGACCCAAATTGCAAATAATCGTGTGTAATGGCAAGAGGATTGGATGTGAAGACATGCTCTGCATAAATCCGGTCAATGCGTGTGGCTATGGCAGGTGTCAGGCGCTGAATGATCGCCCCCTCCAAACCCTCAATATCGATTTTGAGAACATCAATGCGGCCGTTCACGGCAATTATGTGCTGTAATGTCTCGTTCGAATCGATGCAGGCGACCGAGAGATACTGTCCTGACTGGACCCCCACGCCACCGTATCGCCCAGTCGGCTCCCAGCCGAACTCAACCTGCCCGTCCATGTTGCCAACCGCCACTTCGTTCAGTTCATAACGGGCTTCGAAGCCGTGGAGATTAGTCCGCAGACGTTGTGTGTTGGTTGGCAGTGGCTCATAAAGGTAAACGAAGGAGTCGGGCGCTGCCGTGAGAAAATACGCAGCAGATACGCCGATATTGGACCCAAAATCAACAATTACGCGATCTGCGGGGAGCACGGGATAGTCGTGCCGACAGAATACCTCGTTGATAGTAAAGATGTCGTCCCTGGTATACGCCCTGAGAGATATCTCACCACCGTCCGGGCGCTTTAACGCTACATCGGTGGGGTAGTGCCCATATCCAAACAGATATCGACCGAGCAAATCCCGTGGATTGCCGCACACCTTCCGTAGGTTCAAGGCAGCCGTGTAGTGTTGTCGCTTTAGTAACGCAGACAACACGACACCTAACTCACGATCACCGATACGAATATTCATCATTCATTTAGGCTACCAACTTATCCGGCCATGTCAATCGGTTGGAGTAAAATGTGACATGCGGTACGTCGGATCACTATCTCTATTTAGTCCAAGCTTATGGGGGTATTGCGATCGTTCTTCAAACTGGTGACGGTTATATGATCTTCGTTGATTTGGCCGGCAGCCTCAGGCCCCGAGTGCCAGGCGGACAATAACTGCTGATCCCGCCCCGCGAAGCACACTGGCCGCAAGGGGGAGGTCGAACTGCTCGCATTGAACGACTGGCGGCCATACCAAATGCAATGCAAATAACGTGCCGAATCGGCTCCCCACGGTCCTGCGCAGCGCTGCCCCCAATCGCGTTTTTGATAAATCAGGACGATAAATGCCACGGTGATGTCGAACTCGCTCCCTAAGTTAGATTTCGATACGTAATAGAATTTACCAAATTCCGACCGGTATAGAGACCAAACGCGCCAAGTCACATAGGCATCGCAACAGTTTGGTTCGCGAAGATGCCTAAGGCCGGAATTACTAACTTACAATGTCGTTTTGGATCCTGGCGCATAGCTCAGATTCGCCCCGAAAATATTTGAAACCGTTAGAAATCCGATTTGACTTTAGATTCGTCTGGCATCGAGATACATCACGGGAAGTTGATGTGACTTTAACGAGGTGCCCCGATGTGACCGACCTTAGTACGTTTCCAGGTGAAAGCGCCGGCGCCGCGGCGCCACCGTGAATATAATGGAAACAAAACAAGAAAGCCTGCGACGGACCCGATGTAACCGCGCCTACGTACAGTCCTCGTGACGGGATTTACGACGGCAAGTTGGAGACGGAGCCGCGTCGTCAAGCGATGAGTGACACGTCGAAACCGGGCGATTCATGCCTAATTACATTACGATATAGAATTCATAATCTCAAATAACGACGAATGGAGACTCTTAATGACCGTAACCGCAATTTCAACGAATCAATTCCTCTCCTCGATCGGCGTCAATATTAGTATTGGGTCGTCGTTGCCAGCATATGCCAGCGCGACGGCGCTGGAGAGCGAACTGTCTTACCTGGGCGTCACCCAGGTTCGAGATATGAACCCGACGTCGGGGACCGTAGCAGAATTTGAGGCGGTTGCCGCCTTGGGCATCAAGTTCGATATCGTTTTGGGAAGCAATCCCGGTTATCAGATGAGCACGAGCGAAATCCAATCCGATCTAGGTTTTATCAATCAGGTTGCGGCAGCCGCCCCCGGCAGTGTCATCGGTGTCGAGGGATTAAATGAGCCCTTCAACTTTCCCAACTACTGGAATGGCACGCTGACCAACAACTGGACCGCAGTCTATCAGGTCCAGCAAGCGGAATACACGCTCGTCAAGCAGGACAGTGCCCTCGTCGGGACGACGATGCTGAATACCTCGTCATGGGAGGGCTCCAACGGTTTTTCCGGTACGCCACCAAATTTCGGCAGCGTCGCGGACGCCAGCAACGGACATGTGTATCCATGGGCCAACATGCAGGCTGCGAGCTTTATGCAGAGCATGATATCCGGCGAGCAGCAACTGGTTCCCAATAAGCCGGTATGGATTACCGAATTCGGCTATGGGACGGCCCCGATGGATCCGTCCTTCGGTGTGGATCAGGCGACACAGGCGAAGAATATTCTGAACGGCCTGTTGGATGCATACCAAGAAGGCGCAGCTAAGACGTTTATTTATCACCTGAATGACTGGATAAGTGGCTCGACAAGCGCCTGGGACGAGAATGGACTATTTAATCCGGATAGCACGCCGAAACTGGCCGCGACAGCGCTCCATAACCTGACCTCCATTCTGGGCGACACCGGCGCGACCGCGGCAACCTTCACCCCAGGCCAGATCAACTATACGATCTCGAATCTTCCGAGCACGGGCAACTCTATGGTGATGGAAAAATCCAGCGGCGTGTTCGATCTCGCCGTGTGGAATGATGCCGTTGACTGGGCTGTAGGTACCCCGGGGTCAGAAGTTACGGTTGCGCCGACCGCCACTAAGGTCAGCCTCGGCGCGACATACGCGAGCATCGAGGTGTTCGATCCGATGTCCGGTACATCCCCGATCGCGACTTATACCAATGTGAACTCGGTGACCCTGAGTCTCACGGATCATCCGCTCATCGTGCAATTGTCAGGAGTAGCGACGTCCACCCCGACGCCCACACCGACGCCTACCCCGACACCCACCCCGACACCTACCCCCACACCGACGCCCACACCGACGCCCACCCCAACACCCACACCGACGCCGACCACATCCTCCAATGACACCGTTGTGTTAGCTGGAAGTTCGAACTCGATCACCGACGCCAATGGCAATATCTGGTCGATCACGAGCGGTGGCCAGGTCGCGGTCAAGGGCATTGCTGACTCGGTTACAAGCTCGGTCAAGGTGCTCGCGTATGTGAACGGAGCGATCTGGCAGGAAAATTCCTATGGGGGGTGGTGGGATAAAACGAGCCCGACCGCATCCTGGTCGTCCTCAGCCACCAGCCCATTGCCGACGGGCGACGTCACCGTTGTGGGGAGCGCGATTTCGGCATACGTTGGGTCCGCTTCAAAGATGGTATTCGTCGCTGGTTCGAACGATACCGTGAAATTGGCACACGGCGGCATCACGGTCACCGATACCGGCAGCGGTAATACATATGTTTTGCCAAAGGCGTCGGCGGGGCCGGCAGTCTTTGCGACTGACATCTTGACTGGCACCGACAAACTCGATCTGAAACCCTTGCTGGCCGGAACCAACTGGAACGGGGCGTCCTCCACCCTAAGCCAGTATCTGACCGTGGCGGATACCGCTCAGGGCGCGGTGCTCTCTGTCGCTCCCACCGCTGGGGGAACGGGCGTTGCATTTGCCACGATTAGCGGTGCGATGTCGGCCAGCTTTTCAACCGTGCTGACGCACGCAACAACTTAAAGGCTGCTCCCGTTAGCGATCCCGGTGGTTCCTCGTAGCCACCGGGATGGCAATTTCGAAGCGTGGATCGCGATCGTGAATCTCACGTGAGCAATGGCAATTCCAATCGATGACTTACTGAGATAGTTTGCAATATAAGCTACCGACTTCCGTGTAATTCCGTGAACAGCTCCTCGCCCCGAGGGGCGCATTGGCCGCTGGGCCGTCAGTAGCGGGCCGTGTTGCGGACCCGCTTGATCTCCTCCCACCTGCGCGCCTCAGAGGTAACAATAGGCGGAGGATACATGGGACAACGCTAATTGTTCAACTTCCCGGATTGGCCTTCGCTAATTTCGAAATTAGACTGGCGGCAGTTGTCTGGAACGCCTCCACTCGTAGGCTCATGTTCCGGAATGGTCATGACATAGACATGTCGAGAGGGGAAGCATGAGCTCAACAGTCCCGCCCGCCGGGAATTCCAATCGTGTGGCGCGAATCCCTTTCGACAACTCGTTGCAGCTTGAGCAACCAGATTTGTTGTACGATCGGGACGGACGGAGACGCTCTGATTCGGATCTTCATCAACTGCTTCAGATCTTCCGGCGCCATCGGACACTAATGATCAGCGTGTTCTTGGTCGTTTTGGTTCTGGGGGCGGTCGCGACGCTGATAATGCCTGCTGCCTATACCGCCGACGCTACGGTTTTATTCGACCCTCGCAAACGCCAGGTGGTAAGCTCCGAGCCGGTGCTCGGAAGGCCCACCGGTGATAGTCAGGTTTTGGACACCGTAGTTGAGAGCGAGTTGCAACGGATCCTTTCACGGCGGGTCATCGATCCCGTCATTGACCAACTTCAATTGTCACAAGATCCCGAATTTATCGTAAGCGGTGCTCTGACGCCCTTCTTCAATCACTGCCCTGGCGGTGATTGAGTTGCCCGAGGCAGAGGGCATCGAGCTATCGTTATGTTTGACTTTAATGACGACGCGAAGGGTGAATACCGCCGGGTTGAAGTGCTGAT
>CAIZGA010000094.1 GCA_903932385.1 uncultured Acidobacteriota bacterium | reverse complement strand
CTCAAGTACATCATCGCAATTGTTGTTACAGCCACCATCGTGCAGGGAATCACCTCGTACTCGCTGACACAATTGCTCTCAAAAGCGGGCCAGCGACTTATCTCCGATTTGCGTATGCAGGTACAGCAACACATTGGCCGACTGCCGGTCAGCTTCTACGATGAGAACCGCACCGGCACTCTGGTTGCGCGCATCATGACGGATGTGGAAGGTGTACGCAATCTGATTGGTACAGGATTGGTTGAATTTCTCGGCGGCATTATGACGGCGGTCTTTGCCTTCACGTATCTCATCAAGATGAGTCCGCAGATGACGGTCGTTACTTTCATCATCCTCGGAATCTTTGCGTTGATTCTTCAGAAGGCCTTCAAGACGATTCGGCCCATCTTCCGAGAGCGTGCAAAAATCAACGCTGAAGTTACCGGCCGTCTGACGGAATCGCTCGGCGGCGTTCGCGTCGTCAAGGGATACCACGCGGAAGAAAGTGAAGCTCGTGTTTTCGCCACCGGCGTCAAGCGCCTGCTGGATAATGTCATCAGTTCGCTCACCGCGCAGTCGCTGATGTCGCTTGCTTCAACTGTGGTACTCGGTGTAGTCGGTGCCATCGTGATGTATCTCGGCGCGCGCCAGCACTATGCCGATCCGAAACACTTCACCGTCGGCGTCTACTTCACCTACACACTCTTCCTCGCATTTATGATTGCGCCGATTGTGCAGCTTGTCTCCATCGGCACGCAGTTGACCGAAGCCGTTGCCGGGTTGGATCGCACGCATGAAATTCTCTCTGAGCAGGAAGAGGACAGCGAACCGGCGCGTGTGAATGTTGTTGACCCAATACGAGGCGAAGTTGTTTTCGACAACGTGAAGTTTGAGTATGAAGCCGGCAAGCCGGTGCTGCATGGCATCAGCTTCACTTCGAAGCCCGGAACAGTGACGGCGCTGGTTGGTTCGTCGGGCTCCGGCAAGTCGACCATCATCTCGCTCGTCTGCGGATTCCACACGGCGAACTCCGGACGTGTGTTGATTGATGGTGTCGATCTCTCCACCATTCGACTCAGCAGCTATCGTCAGCAACTCGGCGTGGTGCTGCAGGAAACATTTCTTTTCGACGGTACCATTCGTGAGAATGTGATGTTCTCGCGTCCGCAGTGCACCGAGCAGCAGATGCTTGAAGCCTGCCGCATTGCTCGCGTGGATGAGTTTGCAGAACGTTTCCCGGATGGCTACAACACGATTGTAGGAGAACGCGGTGTAAAGCTTTCGGGCGGTCAGCGTCAACGGCTCTCAATTGCCCGCGCGATTTTAGCCAATCCGCGCATCTTGATTCTGGATGAAGCCACCAGCAGCCTCGACTCCGAAAGTGAGGCGCTTATCCAACATGGCCTCAGTTATCTAATGCAGGGCCGCACAACATTCGTCATCGCACACAGACTTTCCACCATTCGCCGCGCCGACCAGATTTTGGTGGTGGAGCAGGGGAATATTGAAGAGTCCGGTACACATGAGAGTCTGTATGCGTTGCATGGCCGCTACTATGACCTCTACACGCGACAGCACGGTCTGGAAACAAATTTATTTCTGGCTCCAGGCGAAGGAGACAGTGATGCATCAGAAAAGTAGCTGCTACACAGCTCCCAATTGCGTCAAGATGAAGGCGTAGTCGAAAGCAATTTCCTTCAGGTAGTCGTATCGCCCTGAAGCGCCGCCGTGTCCCGCGCTCATGTTTGTGTGCAGTAGCAGAGGGGCAGCATTCGTCTTCAAGGTGCGCAGCTTGGCCACATACTTCGCAGGCTCCCAATACATCACTTGCGAATCATGCAGGCTGGTTTTCACCAGCATCGCGGGATAAGCAGCCTGTTTCAAATTGTCATACGGCGAGTAGCTGAGCATGGTTTCAAATGCCGCAGGCTCATTCGGGTTGCCCCACTCTTCGTACTCCGGCACTGTCAACGGTAATGTCGCATCCAGCATGGTGTTCATCACGTCGACAAACGGCACATGTGAGACGACTACGCGGAAAATATCTGGCCTCAAATTTACTACTGCACCCATCAACAAGCCGCCAGCACTGCCGCCTTCAATCGCAACGCGGTCCGGCGCGCCAAACTTCAATCGCGTTAATTCTTCCACGCAGCTTACGAAGTCTGTAAAGGTAGTGCGCTTGTGCTGCATCTTGCCGGCGTCATGCCATGCCTCGCCTAAGTCTCCACCGCCGCGGATGTGTGCATAGGCCAGCACCAGGCCACGGTCAAGCAACGATAAGCGATTCGGGTTGAAGCCTATCGGAAGCGGATAGCCGTACGAGCCGTAACCATATACGTAGAGTGGGTTGCTGCCATCATGGCCAAACTTGTCTCTGCGATAGACGAGTGAAACCGGTATCTCTACGCCATCCGCAGCCTTTGCCCAGATGCGCTCCGAGGCATATT
>CAIZGA010000093.1 GCA_903932385.1 uncultured Acidobacteriota bacterium | reverse complement strand
CACGCCGCGCGAGTTTTACATCGTGAAAGACGATTACTTCAAGACCGAGACCGGCAGTGTTTCCATCCCGACAATTGAATCCATCCACGGCATGATGCCGCAGAAAGATTGGGAAACGATTACCGATGACTGGGCCGAGCATGATCTGGCGCGCGGAGCATCTGGCGGCGATTTATATCCGGGCATCGTGGCCAGCCGCTATGGAAAAGTTTCCAACCTCGCCGATTTTGTACAGAAGGCACAGTTGATGAATTACGAGGCCTACCGTTCCATGTATGAGGGACGCAACGCCCAGCTTTTTCATCCGACTACCGGCATCCTAACGTGGATGAGTAATCCGGCGCAGCCGAGTTTTGTGTGGCAGCTGTACCACTATGATCTCGAGCCGAATGCTTCTTTATTTGCTGTAATGCATGCTGGGGAGTTGGTGCATATTCAATTGAATGAAGCGACGGGCGAAGTGCAGGTTGTCAATAATCTGCCGAACAACGTTCGTGGCGCGAACGCAAAGATTGCGATTTACAACCTGAACGGTACGAAGATATTTTCACAATCGGCAGCGGTGGAAGCAACAGCTGATACTGCGACCAGTCTTGGATTGCTGATACCAGATGCAACTTCGATGACTGCCGCCGGACCAGTGATACTTGTCCGATTGGAGTTGCAGGATGCACAGGGTAAGACGCTTTCGAGCAATACCTACTGGCGCAGCACAACCGAGAATTCAGACGACCTGACTGCGATGGCTGCCATGCCGAAGGTCACGCTACAGGCAACTGCAGTGCAGACTGATGCCGACGGCCAACGCAAATTGATGGTAACGCTAACGAATCCGACACCACACATTGCGGTGATGACGCACCTGCAATTGCATCGGAGGCAATCCGGTGAACGCGTGCTTCCGGTTTTCTACAGTGATAACTACATCACATTGCTGCCGAATGAAACCCGCACCATATCGATCGACGCGGCGCTAAGCGACTTCCATGGCGAGGATACGCAGCTGCTACTGGATGGGTGGAATGTGACGATTGTACCGGGAACTTCTGACAGCGTAGAATTTGCGCCGAACACAGACGCGCAACCGGAGCACTGGCCGGTGACGGGACTTCCCTTCCAGACCGTCAACCTGCGCTAGTCGTGAATACTTAGCAGACCTGGTGGAATGAAATTCTCATAAGGTCTGCAAGTTTTTTCAGCGTTGCGCCTTGATGTCCTATGCCCACAGCGCAATGGTGCGCTGGGGCCTGGTTATTCCACGCCTCAACAAATCCGCGGGCGCCTAGCGGAAATCGATAACGGCTGTTGGTGTTGCCAATCTGCAGAATTTCTCCGGCCACACACTCGCCTTCTGCCACCAATAACTTGTAGCGAGTATCTTTATCTTCCACAACTGAGAGCAGCGTCACTGGCCCTTGCTTGACGCTCATCTCGACAGAAAGACCGCGACCCACTTTGCCGTGGTAGACCTGCAGCGGCCGAACTTTCGTCTTACCTTCGGCAATAGCAATGTGGCCGGGGCCATCGTGCCCCATCAAGACAAGGTCGTCGTTAAAGTCCATCGCATAGAACTCCGTGAACGAACCACCAGCGCCAAGAATATCCATCACCTTCATCGCGATGGCATTCTTCACTTCATACTCGCCCGCGACCGGCACATGACTTGCTGTAAGTAGTGATGTGCCCAGAATAATGGAGCTCATTACATCTTCATTCGCTGCATTGCCGCTGCCCTTGTAGTAGTACGCAAGTACATTCAACTTGTGGTTGTCCACAAATTGTTCTAAAGCTACTGAGGTACAAGCAGCATGACGCAACTCATCCACAGGGCAATCGGGCATAATATCAAACACTTCTTGAAACTTGCTGACTCGTTTTTCAATGTCAGCGTCATTCACCTGCGTAGCCATCGCGCTCAACTCATCCACTTCAATAATTTCCACGTGGATACCGAAGGTGATGGCAGCCAGCGTGACATCCGTCATGATGTCGAGCAT
>CAIZGA010000092.1 GCA_903932385.1 uncultured Acidobacteriota bacterium | reverse complement strand
CGGTGATGAGGATGAGGCCGACAGGATTGCCGCGACCGCGAATTTCGCGGAGAAGATCGAGGCCGGATTGCGGCGCGGCGTCGGTACCGAGATGCATGTCTGCGATGACGATATCGAAAGGGAAAGCGTGGGAGGCGGGGAAGTTGTGCGATTGCAATTCTGCAGTGCGGGCGTCGATGAGCGAGAGAGCTTCCGGAAGATTGAGCGCGGTGGTGACATGCGAGGCGATGGCGCGTGGCGTGTCTACCGGTGACGGGCGAGTGGGGAGTTGCAAGAGAGCGGCGACGGTTTCGCAGACGCAGAGGTCATCATCTACGAGCAGGATGCGCGGCGGTGTGGGGGATGGCGGCATGAATGAAAACTTCTGTTGCGAAATGGTGAATACGAAATGCTGGGAGCAATCCTGCGGCCACGCGAGAAATGCGCAGATTGGAATATCGGCAGAAAAGTTTAGGGGATGAGGCGGGATGAGCGGGTATGCACTGAAAGCGATGCAATAGTGCGGGGGTGATTCCTCATTTGGCAACGAGGCTGAGGAAAATCCAATCATTTGTGTGGATATAAGGATTCATTTATTGCAAGTTAGAAACTCAAGCACAAAGCAGCTGAGCAACAACCGGGGAGCGGAAGCAAACGGCGGATGCTCCCGGCATGAAAAGCGACAACCTTATTAAGGAAACAAAATCGGCAGGCAGAGAGACAGACGGATGATGACGAGCGGGACTGGAACTCAGGATGCAACGGTGGAGCGGGCAGGGGAATTATTTCTGCAGAATATTCAGGATGGCCGTCGCAGCGGCGATGCGGCGGCGCAACCGCTGCGGGTGCTGATTGTGGAAGATGAACGCGCGCTGGGAATGTTTCTGCAGAAGAGCATGGAGAATGAAGGCCACAGAGTGGGTTGGGTGGGCGATGGCGAGACGGCGATTGAAGTGGTGCGCGCCGAGCGGCCGGACCTGCTGGTGCTGGACCTGAGTCTGCCGCGCCGCGACGGGATGGAAGTGCTGGCGGAGTTGCAGGAGGAAGTCTGCTCGATGGCGGTGTTGGTGCTGACCGGGCGGAGCGATGTGGAAGAGCGGGTGCGTTGCCTGGAGATGGGTGCGGATGATTGCCTGCTGAAACCGTTCAGCTTTTATGAGCTGGCGGCGCGGTGCCGCGCGTTGATGCGTCGTCGACAGGCGCAGGTGAACCCGATGCTGAAGTGCGGCGGGCTGGCGGTGAACCGGATGACTCGCACGGTGACGATGGATGGCCGTGTGGTGGCGCTGACAGGAAAAGAATTTTCATTGCTGGAATTTTTGTTGATGCGGCGCGGAGAGTGCGTGACTCGCGGCGAGTTGCTGGAGAAGGTCTGGCAGATGTCTCCGACGGCGGGGACGAATGTGGTGGATGTGTACATCAATTATCTGCGGCGGAAACTGGCCGGCGACAACGAGGGCGAGGATCTGATTGAAACGGTCCGCGGGAGTGGATATCGAATCCAGGAAACGAATTCTGTAAAGACGAAGGCGCCGAAGAAGCCGGCGGCGAGGGCGAGTGAATATCTGCTGCGGGCGACGGCGGCGGCAGCGACGGGACGGCAGCAGAGCGCGTAGGGATTTTGCAAGAGAACAAAGCAACGCGAGGGGGACGAGATGGTGGCAGCGGAAAGATTGGCGGAGAGTGCGTTGCATCGGTTGAGCCAGCCGTTGACGGCGATGCGATGCCTGCTGGAGTATGCGTTGGAGCAGGACGAGCCGGAGGTGATGCGGGACTTTTCTGAACGCAGCATGCAGGAGTGTGCGCGGCTGGCTGCGATGGTGCATGCCTTCCGCGAGTTGCTGCTGATGGGCGTGCGATCGCACGAGACTGAAGTGTTGACGCTGGCGGCGGTACAGCGCGTGGCGGCGAAGGCGGGAGTGCCGGTAAGAAATTCATCGGCGAGAAATGATGTGCTGCTTCGGCTGAATTCCAGTTCACTGGCGACGGCGTTATGGCATCTGCGTGAGTCTTTGAATTCAAATGCGACGGCGAGCAGCGATGTTGCGTGTGAATGCGAAGTGAGAGAGCAGACAGTGGCGTTGCGCTGGAAGGTGCCGGGCGGAAAGAAAGCGACGGCGTGGGCGGTGGAGCAGGAGACGATCAATCCCTTTGCGGTGGTGGACTATGACTTTGTGGGCAGCGGCATACCCAGGCTGACGATTGTGAAAACGATTGCCGATGCGATGGGTGGTGAGTTTGTGTGCAGCGACGACAAGCTGGAACTGATTCTGGAACGCGCGGTGCATGGCGAAAAGGAATATGCGGCCGGTGTGCTGACGGACATTCCTTATATAGATGGGGAGAATGCGGAAATCTTCTGCAGCCATTGAGCGGCGGAAAAACTATGTACCACTTGCAGCGATTCTTTGAACGGGTTTGTTGAGATTTGCAGAGATCAGTTGAGGTGAGCAGTGACGCATTACAGGCTGGGTGGAAGTTCAGGCAAGTCCGCGAACGAGGGAAGCGAACGCGCGGCGGCGAAACGGCAAGGCAAAACAACAACCAATTCAAGAGCTGTGGTGCTGGCGAGTGCGGATGCGGGATTTCGGCATCGGCTGGGCGAGGTGCTGCGTTCGCAACGATGGCAAGTGCTGGAAGCGGGCGGCGGTGCGGAGGCGTTGGCGCATCTGGAACAGGAGACGCCGAGTGTGTTGGCTTTGCTGCTGGATTCGTGGTTGCCGGATTTGGAAGTGGGAGAATTTTCCGCGCAGTTGGAGAAGATGTATCCCGCACTGGATGTGTTGCGGGTGGATGGACTGACGGCGGGATTGAATGCAGCGCAGCGGGACGCGGCACGAAATCCCCACCGCGGTGAGTTGTTGTATGCGATGCGGCAGGCGCAGGAAAATGACGGGCCGGAGCGGACCGATGATGCTGCGTGGAACACGGCGCCGGCGGTGGTGCCGATGGCGGGCATAACGGCAGCAGGAAATTCCACGAGTGCCGATGCGGTGCATCTGGAAGCTGCGGCCAAGGCACGCCAGGCTGCGATGGAAGCGAGCAACGTCATCGGCGAAAACTTTGAGACGCGGCGTGAGTTGAGCATGGAGGTGTTGCCGTATGCTGCACCGTTTTTGCCGGCAGAGGCGATGGAGCGCGGCATGGTGCATACGGAAGACGATCATCTGCTGCAGCCGATTGCAGGGTTGGTGGGTGAGAGCGGAGCGATGCGCGAGTTGGTGCGGAACATTCGTGCGGTGGCCCCGCGACGGACGACGGTGCTGCTGCAGGGGCCG
>CAIZGA010000091.1 GCA_903932385.1 uncultured Acidobacteriota bacterium | reverse complement strand
GGCGATGGCGGCGGACTTGAGGAAGCTGCGGCGGGTGGAATCTGACGGCGGGGTCATGGAGTGCCTCCGGTGGTCTGACCAGTTTAGACATAAAAGCAGGGATTAGGGAATAGGGGATTAGGGATTAGTAAATTCTGCGTCGTTGCAAATTTATTAATGCAGGGAGAAGTTGGCGGGGTATAGTTTTTGAATCCTGACAAGCTACGCGCGAACGGCTGCGGGAAATGTGTGCATCGGGGGAGATGGTATGGATTGGTATTTAGCAGCGTTGCGGAAGTATGTGGATTTCAACGGTCGGGCACGACGGAGTGAGTACTGGTGGTTCACCTTGATCAACACGGTTGCATTTATGGTGTTGTCTGGAATTGGCTTTGCGCTGATTTTTACGCACGTGAGCAAAGTGGGCGGATTGGCGTTTGAGCTGCTGGGATTTCTTTGGTCTGTGGCGCACCTGTTGCCTGCGATTGGAGTTTCAGTGCGGCGGTTGCATGACACGGGCAAGTCCGGATGGATATTGCTGATTACGTTAATCCCAGTGATTGGATTGATTATGTATATCGTGCTGCTGGTATTTTTCTGCATGGACAGTACGCCGGGGACGAACCAGTTTGGGGAGAACCCGAAAGGTGTTGGGGCGCAAACTGTCGTGTAGATCCAAGGAAAATAAGTAGGAATGAGAAGCAGGGGCTTTGGCCTCTGCTTTTTCTTTTGCGGGATACGGAGGTGCCAGACCGTACATCAGAAGGTGGATAGAGATGTGAGCGCGGTCACATGCAGGTGCGGAGAGACGGAGTTATAGTGGCGCAAATTTGTTTGATTTGTGTGGTTGACTCTAGCCTGCAAGGAGACCGGGGATGGAATTTTATCTGAAGGCGCTGGGTAAATATGCTGAGTTTGAAGGGCGCGCGAAGCGGCAAGAATACTGGATGTTCACGCTAATCCATTTGTTGATTGGGGGCGCATGTCTGCTGCCGATTCTGTACATTGCAGCGAAGTATCAAGAGCTGCTGTTTTCGCGCGGAGTGTTGGTGGCGGCGTTTGTGCTGGTGATTATGTATGTGCTGTATCTGGCTGCGACGCTGGTGCCGAGCATTGCGGTAACCGTACGGCGATTGCATGACAGCGGCAAGTCGGGATGGTTGCTGCTGCCGTTCTACGTGCCGGTGGTCAACTTTGTGTGGACGCTGGTGTTGCTGGTGTTGTTGAGTCTGGACGGCACGCCCGGGGCGAACCAGTTTGGCGAGAATCCCAGAGGTGCTGGGGCGTAAAAGAAGAGTGAGATTCAAATCGAAAGCAGGGGCTATGGCCTCTGCTTTTTCTTTTGCGTGGATGCGGTGCTAAAGAGTGGAGCGTTTGTTTTGGTACATGAGGGCGTCGGCTTCACGGAGAAGGTCGTCAACGGATTGGTGGCGGGTGGAATCGAATTCGATGAGGCCGGCACTGAAATTAACTTCGATGCCGTCATTGTCGCTGGCGGCGTGGGCTTCCAGCCAGGTGTGGAGGCGGGGGAGAATATCTGCGGCGGCTGCGGCGGGTGTATCGGTGAGCAGGACGACAAATTCATCGCCGGAGAGGCGGCCTATGATGTCGGCTTCGCGAAAGATGGTGACGAGGGCGCGGGCGAAGAATTGCAGGGAACGATCTCCGGCGGCGTGGCCCCGGGTGTCATTAATTTGTTTGAAGCGTTTGAGGTCGAAGAAGAGAAGAGTGGCGGGGCGATTGCGGCGGCGGCAGAGGGCGAGCGTGTGGCGGGAGAGAGTTTCGAATCCGCGACGGTTGGAGAGCGAGGTGAGGTGGTCGGTGGTGGCGAGTTGGACGGAGGTAAGTTCCTGCTCGACCATGTCGGCGAGGTCGCGAAGCATGATGCGTTCGTCGTCGGTGATGGTGCGGGGCTTTTCATCGATGATGCAGAGAGTGCCGAGATTGTTGCCGTCGACGGTGAGCGGGGCGCCGGCGTAGAAGCGAATGTTGGGCGCGCCGGTGACGAGGGGATTGTCAAAGAAGCGTTCGTCACGGGAAGCGTCTGAGACGAGCATGATTTCATCGGAGAGGATGGTGTGGCCACAGAAGGAAATGTCGCGGGGCGTTTCATTGTCAGCGACGCCGATGCGTGACTTGAACCACTGACGGTCGGAGTCAATGAGTGTGACGGTGGCGATGGAGGCGCCGAAGAGACGCTGCGCCATACGGGTGAGTCGGTCGAAACGTTCTTCGGGCTGCGTGTCGAGGATGTTGAGGAGGCGGAGACGGGCGAGTCTTGCTGCTTCGTCAGTCGGGATGGGGGCAGTCTGCATATACAGAGTACAGGCGTGCACGTGAATGAATCCTAAACCAAACAGAGGAGGATGCAATAGGACAAATGTCGGGTGGGGCTAATGAATATAGATGGTGTGGCCGGCGAGTAGAGCAGTGAAACCATTCCATGCAATTTGTACGCCGATGCAAATGACAACAAACGAGATGACTCGCATGATGCCGTGGGCAGTGGAGGAGGAGATATGTGAGGTAATGCCGGGGGCGTAGGCGTAGAAGAGATAGACGACGACGCACATCAACAACATGCCGATGATGAGGCCGAGTTGGCCGAGAAGAATTTCCGGCAGGGTGCCCTTGGTGGCGTGGGCGCTAAGGGTGAGGGTGACGACGAGAGTGCCGGGGCCGGCGGTGATGGGAAAGGTGAGCGGGTAAAAGATTTTGCGTTCGAGGTGTTCAGGATCGGGCGGGGACAGAGGTGCGGATGCATCGGCATCTTTCTGGTTGAGAAGACGCCAGCCCATGGCGGCCACGACGATGCCGCCGGAAAACTGTACGACAGGAAGAGAGACACCGAAAAGTTTTAAGATGCCGGCACCGGCGAGGTCGATGACGATGAGAAAGACGGCGGTGCTGAGGGCGATGCGGCGCGCGAGGGAATGCATGAGGCGCGAGGGAAGCTGGCCGACGATGCCAAGCAGAATGAGGCTGGAGCCGACGGGATTGATGAGCGGCAACAGTGCGCTGAAGGCGAGAACGAGAAACTGAATCACAATACGCATTGAGATGATTTTATCGCTGTAGCGGCGGGGAGGGAATGTGATATTGTCGGCACACCGGTAGAAGCAGATGATTTGCATATCCCACAGATGCAAGGATGCAGGATGAGTGTGTCGGCGGTAGAAGAAAGCCCGGTTGGGCGAAGCGCAATTCGCAAGGCAAGCTGGCGATTGCTACCGCTGATTGGGTTGGGATACGGGCTGGCCGGAATCGACCGAAAAAATATCAGTTTTGCATCGTTGCAGATGAACCGCGACCTGCACTTCAGCGCGACCATGTACGCGCTGGGTGCGGGACTGTTTTTTCTGAGCTATGCGGTGTGCCAGGTGCCGAGCAATCTGCTGCTGTACAAGGTGGGATCGCGGCGGTGGCTGGCGAGCATCATGATGCTGTGGGGCGTGGTGGCGACGGGCATGATGTTTGTGCGGACGCCGATGGAATTTTATGCGCTGCGATTTGTGTTGGGGATTGCAGAGGCGGGATTTTTTCCGGGTGTGATGTACACGCTGGCGACGTGGTTCCCGGTGCGGCTGCGGGCGAGGACGGTGAGCCGGTTCTACATCTCATGGCCGCTGAGCGGTGTGTTGATGGGAGTGCTGGCAGGATGGCTGCTGGGACTGCAGGGCAAGCTGGGCATGGCCGGTTGGGAATGGCTGTTTATGGTGGAAGGGCTGCCGGCGGTACTGCTGGGTGCGGTTTTCTGGCTGATGCTGCCGGATGGGCCGAGCGATGCAAAATGGCTGAGCGTCGATGAGAAAAGCTGGTTGATACAGGAACTGAAAAATGATGGCGGCGGCGGACAACAGCAAAGCAATTTGAGCGACGTGCTGCGGGTGATGGTGGACCTGAGGGTGATTGCGATGGGTGTGCTGATGTTGTGCATGCTGAGTTGCGATTACGGATATGTATTTTCCGGGCCGGCGATTCTGCAGCAGGTGACGGGATGGAG
>CAIZGA010000090.1 GCA_903932385.1 uncultured Acidobacteriota bacterium | reverse complement strand
TCAATCTCCGCCAGGTTGGCCGTCTCACGATAAAAGCCCAGCTGCCCACGCATTGGAATTGGAGTCCGCAACGCACGCGGCTCGCGCACCACCATGCCGATCGGGAAACCGCTGCGCACCCACTTCGACTCCCACTCCAGCAGCCCGTTCTGCACGTCGCCCAATGGAAAATAGTCCGCAACCTCAACCGTGCCCAGCAGCACTCCATACGGCAGATTGCGCCACGGGAAACGCTGCTCATCCATCATGGCGAACATTTCCGCCGGCACATCGCGCGAGGCCATCGGCCGCCGCGATGCGTGGATGGCCAACCGCTGCCCCGGAACCACCGGACCACGCTCCGTCAAACCCACAACGCGGCAATACAACGGGCCCAGCTTGCCACCCGTCTCGGCAAGTGAGGGAAGAGCACGCCGCAAAAACAACGCGCTCGCCCAGGGCTGAAATAACGATATGCAGGTGATAGTCTTCATTTCTTCCGCTTGGCCAACTTCGCCGGCTCAATCTCACGAACCCGCACAGTCTGCAGCTGCATCGGCAACGGCACAGAACTGCCACCGGCATATTCCGGGCTGCTGTATTCCGCATGACGGACAACCTTGATACCCACGTCGACGGCATTGGTCAGGTTGGCTGCAGGAAACCAATATTCGCGGACATCACTCGCCCCGCTCAAACCACGATGCGTCAACAGCACCTTGTTGCTGTCATACAGATACTCGCAACGCGCCGTGGCCACGCCCCTGAATCCGGTCACGCGGTCCGTGTATATCTTGCCCAGTTCAATCTTCATTGCATCTCCTTCGGTCACAGTGGTTGGTTTTACTCTTCAAAAATCAGGGCAAGATGATGCAGATTTCCGGCGCAGCCCTCATGCACCAAAACTTTCTTCGTGGTGAAAACTTTTGCCAGGTCCTCATTCGCGCCCATCACTTCGGCCAGCATTCCCGAACCCATCATCATTTCTTCACCAATCCGTCGGCGCATCGCAGACGGGTCAATCAGCACTCGTTGCACATCGAGAACATAAAACGTCAGCTGAGGCTCACTTGTCTCTGCCAATTTCTTTCGGCAAACAATGCATTTGCCTAGCTCAACCAGCTGCTTCATCTTCAGTCCAGGCATCGAATCAATCGTTTCTGTAGTTGAAATTTTCTTTTTCTCCACCATGAACGTTCGCTGCAATCAATTCACAGGCTTTGGTTTCGGTACATCCACTTCCTCGTGGAATAGCTGCTCCTGGCACTCTTCGGGTGCCATCGACTCTTCCCTCACCAACTCGCCTGTATCGGCGCGGTAAATCGTCTTCATGCCGACATTCGGCGTGTGGAAGTTCACCATGCAGCTCACATGCCGCTTCTCTTCACCCCACTGGATGATGCGTGCCAGGCGCATCTGTTCGTCCTCAAATTCCTGCAATTGTTCCCGATAGGCCTTCATCGCATCAGCCTTGGCGTTCAATACCGCCAGCTTCTCGCGCGTCACACTGGCCAATTGCTGCCCGCGTTCCTTGATTTCTTCCGGAGTCAGCTTGACCTGCAGCTCCACATCCATCCGCAACGGTTCCTTTTTTTTGCTACCCATTCTTTTCGCCTTTCAACTCTTCAAATGAAAACGTCTCGCCATCCATAAATTCGATGGAACGCACGCACCGGATCTTGCCTGTAATCGGATGCTCGATATAGAAAACAGCATCAGCATGTGGAACGCTCACCCTGTTCAAAAGCAAACAGATCTCGGCCTTGATGGCCTCTCGCGGATCAATCACCAATGAAATGCGCTGCACACCGTAAATCGGTTGGCCGTCCACAGTGGTGATTTCCGTCCCCACTCCTGTGACAGACAGACACTCATCCGGCTTGATTGGCGTCTGAATCCTCACAAATCCCATCACTCGCCGCCCTTCCCAACTTTTGATTTCTTCGCAACCTGTTGCGATTTTGCCCACCGCGCACGCTGCGCGATGGCAATCCGTTTTCTCTGAACAGCCGACAACGCCGGCACCTTCGCCGCTGTTTTCTTCACCGGCTTTTTACCGGCAGTCTTTTTCTTTATGGCCTTCGCTGCTTTCTTCGCTGCAGGCTTCGTCTTTTCTGCCTTCACCTGTGCGCGAATCTTGGCCACGTCGACGCCATAATCCTTGGCGGCCGTGTGCAGTGCATCACAGCGCATATCTCCCCACCCCGGAATCGTCAATTCACCGGAAACTGCCGCGAGACGCGCAATGCCGACAGCCTGCGATACACCCACGTCCCTCAGCTTCTTGCGCACATCATCACGGTCCCAACCACCACCATTGCCCCAGCCCAACGCCTGGACGAGCTTGCGCACACCGCTGGAATCAGCACGAAAGACCGCATATTCAGCCAGCGCCAGGTAATCCTGATCTGTTGGTTTCGCCTTGATGGCAGTAGCCACCATTTCGGAAAAAATTCGCTTGCGCGCTTCCGTCTCAATGGCAGCAGCCACCCGTTTCTTTTTCGCTTCATCACGGCCAGTCATGTTGCCGGAGCCATGAAGGTATCCGTGTATCTTGCAATTTTTCGCGACGCAGATACGCACTGTTCGGCCACGCAGCTCACCGTCGATGAAAATTCCGTAACCGGTACCATCGCAATCGGTTGCAGCATTGCGCGTGTGTTTTTCCAGCACATTGTAATCATTCGGATGGAGGGCCTTGGGTTGGCGTGTATGTGTGTAATTGCTGGAAATGCGCACGCATTTCCAACCACGCTCTTCCATCTTCTGCATTTCAATCTGCACCAACGCCTGAATCTTGCCGTCAAAACAACGCGGGTCCGTGCAGGTATCGCCACGCTTCACATCAGCAAACAGCATCTTGTCGTTACCGGTACGCTTGCTGCAATCGACACAAGCCCCTGCTGCCGGCACCAGCTGCGCATCCTTGGTATCGAATGGCGCCTTCGCCAGGTCCAGCAGGTATTCATCATGAATATGCTGGCGGAGCTGCTGCAGGCTTTGCGCTTCATCACGCGGCCGCTTTTTGGAAGAGTCCTCTAAACCGTATTGCCAATACAACACCCAATGCAGCAACTTCTCCTGCACGCCGGCATCAAAGCGCGCAAGCTCGAGCGCATGGCCAAGCGTGATTTTGTCGCCACGCAATGCTTCCTGGACCGCCTTCACAGTACTGCGCAGCTTCAACCTCAACCGCACATAACTTTCCGACTTACCCACACGCAGGGCAACATCTGCCGGCGTCAGTGTTTTTCCGGCAGCACCTGCTTGGGCAAATATCTCCTGATAGCCTTCAGCTTCATCCAATGGATGCAGATCGACGCGCTGCAAATTCTCAACCAGCGCAATCTCGGCCGCCTCAGCATCCTCCATCTTCCGAACGATGCAAGGAACAGTATCCAGACCAGCAATTTTTGCCGCCTTGGCACGTCGATGTCCGCAGATGATTTCATAAATCCCGATATCTTTTCCGGAAGCAGCCCGCACCAGTAACGGTGACATGACGCCACTTTCCTTGATGGATGATGCGAGTTCCTTCAGCGAAGCCGCATCCATGCTTCGCCGCGGATTTCTCGGGCTCTCCTGCAGAAGCGTTAGGCCAACATTCACAACATCAATTTCAGTCACATTGGTTTGCATTTTCTTTTTTCCTCATCTCTAAAATCGGTGCGAGTTGAAAATGCTTCCCACCCACAACCCGCACCAGCCAACACACTCAATGCTTCGCCAGCATCTCAGCTGCACATTCTTCCATCGACATTGCCTGCTGCTTCAAAGCGCAATCGATGCCACAAAGCGCGTCCACGTCCTCGTCGTCCTCAAATTCCACCTGCCAGGGGCCCAACGTATAACCATCCAGCAAATACTTGCCGCCCAACGCAAGAAATGGCAGCGACTTGCTGACGCGATAACCCATCAGCCACTTGTTCACTTCGCCTTTGGCCCGTTCGCACCAGGCGCAGTGATGCACCATGCGTGCGGCCATCAGTTACCACCCGGAAAGAACAGCATCAGCGGGACTAGGCAGATCCACACCACAAACAACACAGCCCACGCGCACACAAACACAACTCCATAGGCACAGAACTCCTGCACGGTTTCAGGAACACCAAACTCATATTCGTTGGCATACATCGCTTCCAGCACTTCATATACCGCGCTACCGAATTGTCGAATCCTGCAAAAATTCATCGCTTCCCCTTTTCTGCGCGGCGCGGCAGCATGCCCACTTCACGCCACCGCGCCCGGCCGTCATCGCCAACTGAGCGAGTGACAACTTCGCTAATATCGGCCCCGCTTGCGCCAGAGATGGTCCGCTATAATCAGCAACACAATCGCGACGGCTATAAACAAATCGAAACGCACATCATGCAAGATCAGCATTACTGCACCGTCCCGTCTGTGCGCATAAACGTCAAATCTTCAGCAGCCCCATCCGCCTGGCTGACTGCATCAGGAACCACAAGCTGACAGTCCACCTTGGGCACACAAACACCTGGCTGCGAAACATCCGTGATATCGGGCTGCGACTTGGCCACGTAAAGAGCACACTCCAAAACATCAGCGATATAACGCAGCCCGCTGGCCGCCTGCATGATCTGTATGGCAACTTGCTCACCCTGCTCCACATCAGCATTATTGGCGATTGCCATTGCCAGACGTGAACGCAACTCCTCGAGCTTTTCAATCGCATCGTAGAATTCACGCACACTGGACTTCACATCATTGCGCTGCAATGCCTCTTTCAAAGTCATACTGCACCCCGTTCCTTGCGCATCTGTTGTTTCCGCTGCTTCACCTTGGCCCGATATCTCGCATTCGATTCACGCTTGCGTTTCCGTGCCTCTTCAATTCGCATCCGATAAATCTCTGCCGAATTCAGACGACGCATTGGCTTGCGACGTCGGCTCATCTCATATCGTGCTGCGCACCTGGGCGCATTGCACACATTGCGCTCCTTGTTCAACCAGCAGCAGGGTTCGCTGGAGGGTGGAACTCTGCACGGCTCATCCTCCGTGCAACCGCAGTAGCGGCACCTGCCGGGCTGGAGAGCGCCAATCATTGCGACAGTCCCGCATGGTGACGCGCATACCATGCCGCGCAGAAAAGAATGCAGACAATGGATCTCGCGATGACCGTGGAAGCGAGTCCCAAATAAAGATGCATTCGCGCCCTGCGTCGCTGTTTCATCTGGACAGTAGTCATTAGCGCACCACCTGCAAAAGTAGGTGCACTGATGCCGCAATCAAGAGAGCTTTCACAGCCGCGTTGCCGGTAGCGGTGGATGCCGCAAGTGCGG
>CAIZGA010000089.1 GCA_903932385.1 uncultured Acidobacteriota bacterium | reverse complement strand
GCTGGGCGTTTATGTCATGCAGCACTTCAACGCCATTGAAAACGGCTATCGCGTGGAATCTGAAAAGCAGCAGGTGGAGCAGTTGCTGGAAGAAAATCGCCATCTGCGTCTGGCACAGGCAGAGCTGACCGACCCGGGCCGCATTGGCGCAGTGGCCGAGCAGCTGGGCATGATGCCGCCGCAACCGGGCCAGGTGGTGCAGCAGGACGGCTCCGTGAGCGCGCAGCAGACACCGGTGATGGCGCAGGCCAATGAACCGAATCTTGCAAGGTAGTTCCCTTCCATCGGGATGGATGAAGCTGTCAGTTGTTGCCCTCTGCGCAGTTTTTGCAGCCAGCGGCGCCAACGCGCAGACGCATGGCTGGCAGCCTTCTCCCGGACACACACAAATTCAACTCTGGCCGGGCGCAGTGCCGGATCCGCAGCCTGTGGCTGGGCCGGAGAAATTTGAATCGGGCGGCGTGAGCAACGTGACGCAGCCGACGATGACGATTTACTCGCCAACCGGAATGAATACCGGCGTTGCGATTTTTGTTTATCCGGGCGGCGGGTATCAGGGACTGGCCATCGATCTGGAAGGCACGGAAGTTTGCGACTGGCTGACGGCGCGAGGCATCACCTGCATTCTGCTGAAGTATCGCGTGACCGACGTGGGTACATATCCGAAGTCGGGGCCGTATCCTGAGTCGCCGATGGCGTTGGAAGATGCACAACGCGCGATGGGGCTGGTGCGGCTGCATGCAGCGGAGTGGAAAATCAATCCGCATAAAGTTGGCGTACTTGGATTCTCTGCCGGCGGGCATCTGATTGCGGCCATCAGTACGCATTATGCAAAGCGTTTGTATCCGGCAGTGGATGCTGCGGACCAGCTGAGCTGCCGTCCTGATTTTGCCGTCGGTCTGTATCCGGGACATCTCTCGCTTTCAGCGGCAGAGTGGGATGCCAACCAGGGAAAGAAAAAGTTTGCGGTGCCACATGCGCCGAATGCCGACAGTAATCTGACATTGAATCCTGAAGTGCCGGTGACGCGACAGACGCCGCCTACGTTTTTAGTGCAGGCGGAGAATGACCACGTGGACAGCGTGTACGATTCGCTTTCGTACTACATCGCGCTGGTGAAAGCCGGCGTTCCCGCAGAGATGCATTTGTATGCGGAGGGCGGTCACGCGTTTGGATTGCGGCCAACGAAGTTTCCGATTACCGGCTGGCCGGCGTTGCTCGAAAAGTGGCTGGTGACAATTGGAATGCTACCGGAGTATCGCGGATGAAACCGACGAACAAACAGATTGCATCCGCACCCATCCGCCGCAACCGGTTTATTGCAGCGGCGGCGTTTTTTATTGCGTGGGTATTGATTATTGCCGTGCGGCTGGTGTGGCTGCAGGTGATTCTGCATCCGAAATATATGGACCTGGCGGGACGGCAGCAGCAGCGCACGATTGACGTTGCGCCGCGGCGCGGCATGCTCTACGACCGCAACCTGCGTGAACTGGCAATGACGGTGCAGGTGGATTCCGTCTACGCAGTGCCGGGCGAAGTGGCCAACCACGCAGCGCTGGCGCAGCAGATGGCAGCGATTGTGCACACGGACCCGAATGACAATTTCACCAGCGCCGAACAGATCCAGCAGCGGTTGGACAACGGTGACAAGTTTGCGTGGATTGCACGGCGTGTCGATGACGACACGTCTGCAAAAATCCATGCACTGAACCTGAAGGGAATTTATTACCAGAAGGAATTCAAGCGCACGTATCCGAACAATGAAATGGCATCGCAGATTCTGGGTGCGGTGGGCGCGGACGACAACGGCCTACTGGGCATGGAGCATGCGTTTGACGCGGAGCTGCATGGGACTCCGGGTCGGCGGCTGGCGGCGCTGGATGCGCGGCGGCATGTGATGGGCAGCGAGGAACGCGATCCTGAGCCGGGAAAAAATCTTGTGCTCACTGTGGATGCGAACATCCAGTACATTGCCGAGCATGCGTTGGATGCGGCGATGGCGCGCACGCATGCGATTCGCGGCACGGTGGTGGTGCAGGACCCGCACAGCGGACAGATTCTGGCGCTGGCGGTGCGGCCGACTTTCAATCCGAATGACATGCAGCATGCTGACCCGGCCAACCTGCGCGACTCCGCCGTGAGCGATGTGTATGAGCCGGGATCGGTCTTCAAGCTGGTGACCTACTCGGCGGCGATGGAAGATAATCTGGCGCACCCGGATGACATCATCGATTGCCAGGGCGGCAAGATTGAACTCTATGGCCGAGTGATTCACGACTCGCATCTGGGGCTGGGCAAAGTGACCGTCGCCAAAGCACTGTGGGAGTCGAGCGACGTGGCAGCGGTGAAGCTGGCATTGAAACTGGGCGATGACAGGTTCTACAAATTTATTCGCGCGTATGGATTCGGAGACCGCACCGGCATTGAATTGCCCAGCGAGACGCGCGGCCTGCTGCGGCCGGTTCATTCGAGCAATCCGAAGGTGCGTGGCTGGGGACCGACCAGCATCGGCTCATTGGCGATTGGGCAGGAAGTAGGCGTGACGCCGGTGCAGATGGTAAGCATGGTCTCTGCGATTGGCAACGGTGGTGTGTACCTGCCACCGCACATTCTGCTGCAGACGACCGATGCGGCCAAGGGCGATGCGCGATTGCAACCGGCGGCATTTCATCCGGAGATGCAGTTGCCGCAAGTGATGCCGGCGGGCTCGCATCGCGTCATCAGCGAGATGACTTCAGCCGAGATGCGGCACATGATGGAAGGCATTGTGCTGTACGGCACCGGCAAGGAAGCGCAGTTGAATGGCTACAGTGCCGCGGGCAAGACCGGCACGGCGCAGAAGATCGATGTGGCCACGCGCACGTATTCGAAGACGAAGTATGTTGCGTCGTTTGCGGGATTCGCGCCGGTGAATAGCCCGGCCATCAGCGTGGCGGTGATTATGGATTCGCCGCAGGGAGATTATTACGGTGCGGCTGTATCGGCGCCTGTCTTCCGCGATGTAGCGCAGCAGGTGCTGGAGTACCTGGGTGTACCGCATGATGAACCGGTGCGTACCGGGCCGCAGGTGGCGCGCAGCAGCGAGCGCGAGATGGATGATGTTCCGCAGGAAGATGCGGGCGAGATGCAGGCGCTGTATGCCGAAGTGAACAGTTTGCCGGCGGATGATCCGCTGCACTATGCGACGACCGACAGCGATACGGCACCGAAACCAGTAGCCGCGACGCAGCCCGTACCGGCTCCGGTAAAGGCGTTGATACCGAAGGCGACATTGGCGGCGTGGCAGTCCGGCGCGCTGATTGCCGACAAGAACAACAATGCGCCGCTGCCCGAGGTGAAAATTGCGCCGGTGGTTCAGCCGCGCAGTAGCCACTCCGTGGTGGTGGATGCAGGAGCGCGTGTGGCCGTGCCTTCCTTTACCGGCGAGACGATGCGCGAAGTTGTGCTACAGACCAATGCCGCGGGATTGAAGCTGCAGGCGATTGGCAGCGGCGTGGCCCACGAGCAGGCGCCGGCGGCCGGAACTATGGCTCCGCTGGGCACTGAAGTTGTGGTGCGCTTCTCACGCTAGGAAACAATTCCCCGCTGTGCAGCGTCACACTCACCTATCACCAGTAACGCTACAATTTTCTGGGAGCCGGAAAATGTCCAAAACCTTCAGCGACGTCGCCGCGGCAACACAAGTGCTGCAGCAGACGCAGAGCACCGGCAATCCCCTGCTGACGGGCGTGGAATATGATTCGCGGCGTGTGCAGCCGGGCGCGTTGTTTGTGGCGATGCACGGCGAGAGCACGGACGGCAATCGCTATATCCAATCTGCTATTGAGAAGGGTGCAGCGGCAGTCGTTACCGATTCCGCAGATGCATTCGCTGCGCTGCAGCAAAGACAATTCCCTGCCGCGCTGGTGCAGTATGGACGGCGTGCGCTGGCAGAGATGAGTGCGGAATTTTTCTCGCATCCTGAAAAGAAATTGAAGCTGCATGGCGTGACCGGCACCAACGGAAAAACGACGACGGCGTTTCTGCTGGAGTCGATTCTGCGATCGGCGCATCGAAGCTGTGTGCTGGTGGGCACGGTGGAGTACCACGTCGGCGATGAAGTGCTGGAGTCGCCGCACACTACGCCGGAGTCGCGCGACCTGATGGAGTTGTTTGCGCGCGGCGTTACGGTGGGCGCCAGCGATGCGGTGATGGAGATGTCATCACACGCGCTGGAGCAGGAACGCGTGTGGGGCCTGCATTGCGACACGGCCATCTTTACCAACCTGACGCAGGACCACCTGGATTATCACGGCAGCATGGAAAATTATCTGGCGGCCAAGCGGCGATTGTTTGAAGGCGTTGGCGCCGCACCGCCGCGTGTGGCCGTGTTGAATGCCGATGATACATACAGTGACCGCATGGCTCCTGTGAGTGAGCAACAAAAGATGACGTATGGCATTCATGGCGGCGAGTATCGCGCGGAAGAGATTGTACTGGCGGCAGGAAGCACGCAATTTCTGCTGAAGACACCGCAGGGCGATGTCGAGGTACAGACGCAGCTGACCGGTCGCGTGAATGTCTACAACGCGCTGGCGGCCATCTGCGCGGCTGTGGCGACAGGTGTGCCGTTGCCATTAGCTGCGACGGGCGCATCGGCGCTGGCGCATGTGCCGGGACGATTTCAGGTGGTGCGCGGCAGCCAGCCGTTTACCGTTGTGGTGGATTACGCACACACTCCCGATGCGTTGCGTAATTTGACGCAGTTGGCGCGCGAGTTGGCGGGAACAACTGGCCGCGTGATTACGCTCTTCGGTTGCGGCGGCAATCGCGACCGCGGCAAACGGCCGCTGATGGGGCAAGTCGCGGGCGAAGGCAGCGATCTGGTAGTGCTGACCAGCGACAATCCACGGAATGAAAATCCGCAGGATATTTTGCAGGATGCAGTACCCGGTGTAATTGCATCTGGAACAAAATATATTGTGGAAGCGGATCGGCGAGCGGCCATCGGCGTTGCGATTGCCGAAGCGCGGCCAGGTGACATGGTGTTACTGGCAGGCAAAGGGCATGAGAAGGTGCAGATGGTGGGCGATGCTGCGTTACCATTTGACGATGTGGCTGTGGCTGAAGAGTATTTGAAGAGTGCAGCAAAATTTGCGCAGTAAGGCGGGCGCGAAGATGCGATTGACCCTGGAACTAGCCGCACAGTGGATGCAGGCGGTGGGCGAATTTGATGCCCAGGCAACAGCTACCGGATATTCCATTGATTCACGCACGGTGCAGTCCGGCGAATTATTTTTCGCTGTGCGTGGTGAGCGTTTCGACGGACATGATTATGTTGCGGCGGCGTTGGCGCGTGGTGCCGTGGCCGCTGTAGTGCGCGGCGGCTGGCACAATGATGCCGTGCCGCGTGAACAGTTGCTGCATGTGGATGATCCACTGGCGGCATTGCAACGGTTGGCGGGCGCGGTGCGACGCAGCTGGGGCAAACGCGTCATCGGCGTGACCGGCTCAGCCGGAAAAACTACGACAAAAGATGCTGTAGCCGCGGTGCTGGCCAGTCGCTATCGCGTACTAAAGACGCAGGGCAACCTGAACAACGGGTTCGGCGTGCCGCTGCAATTGCTGAAGCTGGAGCCGCTGCACGAAGTGGCCGTGATAGAGATGGGCATGAACCACGCCGGCGAAATTCGTCAGATCTGCAGCTTCACGCAACCGGACTGGGCGGTAATCACGAACGTCGGCATGACGCACGTTGAAAATTTTGCGGATGGCATTGTGGGCGTGGCTCGGGCGAAATATGAATTGGTGGAGCCGCTGCCACATGGCGGCGTGGCCGTACTGAATGGCGATGATCCGTATGTGTCGCAATTTGGCCGCGACCTGGAAGGCAAGGCAATTTACTTCGGCACCAAAGCGGGTTGTGATCCGCTGGCTACTGAGATTGAAGAACTAGGAGCAGAGGGTACGCGATTTATGGTGGAAGCTGGCGAGCAGCGGGCGGAGGTTCGGTTGCAACTGCTGGGCCGCCACAACGTCATGAATGCGCTGGCGGCAATTGCAGTGGGCATGGAGAGCGGCATCTCGCTGGTAGAGTGCGCGCACGCGTTGGCGATGATGACTCCCGGAGACAAGCGCGGCGAACTGGTGCAGTGGAAGGGCGCCTCGCTGCTGAATGATTGCTACAACTCAAACCCCGCTGCGCTGCAGGCGATGGTGAAGACACTGATGTCGGTCCCGGCGAAGCGGCACATTGTGGTTGCCGGAGAAATGCTGGAGTTGGGCGATGCTGCCGCTGCGCTGCACGCGGAATGTGGACGACAGATGGCGGCAGTGGGCGTGACGATGTTGCTGGGTGTTCGAGGCAATGCCAACCATATCGTAACGGCGGCGCGCGATGGCGGCATTGCGGCAGAGTATGTGGACACGCCGGAACAGGCCGGCCAATGGCTGCGAAAAAACCTGTTGCCCGGCGATGCGGTGCTGCTGAAGGCCTCCCGCGGCGTGCAACTGGAAGGCGCACTGAAAGCGTTATCGCAGTGAGCAGATGGCCGCAAACGAGTAAAATCGAAATGGAACGGCGGTAAGAAAATCGCAATGCCTGCCGTATTTTCATCAAGCACCAATATGCGATGCAGCAGAATATTCAAGCGGGTCATGAGGGGAAGCGATGCCACGAATTCATTTTCAACAGCAGCTGTTTGAACTGAAGGACAAACTGCTGGCCATGGCCGCGTTGTCGCAGCAGGCGCTGGAGTGTTCCGTGGAAGCCTACCTGAACAATGACACCTCTCTGTGCCACCATGTTCGCAGCATCGAAGCCGCCATCAATTCCGCCGAACGCGATGTGGATGAGATGGCTTACGAACTGCTGGCCAAAGAACAGCCCATGGCGATTGACCTGCGATTCATCCTTGCTGTCATCAAAATTAATGGTGACCTGGAACGCGTGGGCGACCAGAGCATTAGCATTTGCGACCACTCAGTAGCCATGGCCACTGAGCCGAAGGTGAAGCTGCCGGTTGACATGGAAACGATGGGCGAGTTCTGCGGACGCATGGTGCGCAACTCCATCCAGGCGCTGGTGGAAGCCGATGTGAAGATGGCGGAAGCTGTTCTGGAAATGGACGATGAAATGGACGCCATGAACAACGCGGCGCATAAAAATCTGGTGCTGCTGATGCAGGAAAATTCTGGCGCAAGCAAGCAGGCGCTGAGTGCCATCATGGTGGCGCGCAACCTGGAACGTTGCTCGGACCACGCCACCAACATTGCTGAAGATGTCATCTTCTGGGTGCGCGGATCCGACATTCGCCACAAGATGAGCCTGTCTGCGGATTAATCATTTGCGGCACCATAAAAAATACATAAATCAAATATCAGGAATGGATAAAGAATTTTGCAGAGAAGTATAAAAATTTTCCATCCGTTTTAACTTATCTTTTGCGCCTATCTTACGGCTTACTCATGCCCTTTCTGATGAACTGAATACATCCGGCATGCGCTGGAAAATGCCCCGCAAGTTGTGGACAGATTCGCGCTGCCTGAATGGACGTAAATCAGTAATTCGCAACTGAAAGAGGCACTCAAATGGGTTCGCTCATGAATCCTGCGGTACGCAGCTGCGCAAAGTTTGTAACTGTGGCAGCGTTTATTTTTTTCATGATTCCCACCTTGGCAACCAGTGAAACGCTGAGCACCGAGACAGACAGCAAGGCACCCGCAGCAAACTCTACCTCCGTTGACGCACCGGCACCGGCGACCGACGCCAAGGCCGCAGCGCCTGCGGTCAACAACAACTCGGGAAAAAATTTCTGGGCACGCTGGGGCGATGCCTACATGGCGGATTGGACAGGCCACACGCCCGGCAATGGCGTAACCGACACCACTCGGCGCGGCACGCCTGCGCCCATTATGTCGCCGCCGTTTCCTGCCGGTGATTATCCCATCGGCGGCACGGTGTTGATTGGCGCGCCGGACACGCAGAGCTACATGCTGCAGGAGGCCATCAATCACAACGTCGGCCACAATAAGATTTACGGCTGGGTTGACGTGGGCGGAAACGCTTCCACCAACAACCGCGGCAACACGCAGGCGGGCAGTGCCAATGTTCCCGCCAATGCGCCGTCGGCCTATGACGAATATCCCAACACGATTGTGCTGGACCAGATTGCGCTCTACTTTGAGCGGCTGCCGGACACCGCACAGCATGACCACTTCGACTGGGGCTATCGTGTGACGCCGCTATATGGTCAGGACTACCGTTACACGACCGCGCGCGGCATGTTGAGCCAGCAGTTGCTGCAGAAAAACCAGCAGTACGGTTTTGATCCGGTGATGATGTACATGGACTTCTACGTCCCGAAAGTGGCGCAGGGCATGGACATCCGCATTGGCCGGTATATTTCATTGCCGGACATTGAAGCCCAACTGGCGCCGAACAACTACACGTATTCGCACTCGATTCTGTACACCTACGATTGCTATACGCAGACCGGCATCAATGCAACGGTGAAGATCAACAATCACTGGACCGTGCAAGGTGGTTTCTCCGCCGGTTGCGAAACCATGCCGTGGGCTCCGGATGCAAAGCCGACTGGAAACACCTGCGTTATCTTTACGTGGTCCAATGGCGGTGATGTGTTGAACACGTGCGACAACACCATCAACGATGGCAAGTATGCGTACAACAACCTGACCGCGTTTTATGAGACCTGGTATCACAAAATTAACTCCAGCTGGCACACGGACACGGAGGGCTGGTACCAGTACATGAAAGACACGCCGAATATGTTCGCGTATTACGAAAGCTCTGACCTGACCGGCGCGCCGCAAACGGCATCGCAACCTTGGCCGGAGGTGAACAGCGCAGGCGGCAACCTGAATTACGGCGCGGTCTGTGTGGATCCGCGTACGGTTCCTGCCAACCAGCAGCCGGGTCGCTGCTACGCGCCGGAGTGGGCCATCACGAATTATCTGGAGCACAACTTTGCGCATAATCAGGCGTCCCTGAATATTCGCAATGAAGTGGTGAATGATATTCGCGGCCAGCGCACCGGAACGCCGGGCTACTATGAGGAGCACATGGTGGGCTTCAATTTCTGGCTCGGATCTTCGGTGACCTTCCGCCCAGAACTGAGCTATGTCCACTCCTACAGCAAGTACGGTCTGAAGGCGCTGGACATCAACCCTGGTACGGCAGTTGCAAATGCGGTGCTGGCGAATCCGAGCGTCAATCCTGCCGGCGGACCGACGCAGGTCTTTCCGTGGATTGGCAAAACGCAGGCGCTGGTTCTGGCGGCTGACGTCATCTGGCACTTCTAACCCGCAGCCAGAAATAACAAAACAGCGCGCAGTGTCATCAACGATCGCATTGCGCGCTGCTTACCTTCATTTACTACTTTTTATTCGATGCCGTTGCGTGCGCGCCAAAGTGCCCCGAGGACTGCATCCACCACGCCGGGCAGCACTTTAATTTCCGGATAAACAGCTTGCAGGGTCGCCGTCATCGAATCGCGCACCTGCGGAATATTCTGCAACACGCTACCGGTACAGGCCACCGGCGGCAAAGTCTCCGGCTCCCACTTGCGCAACTGTTTGTAGACAAGCAGCAACAGCGCGGCCAGTTCTTCACCAGCACTCCTCAACACACCGGCTGCGACGATATCGCCTTCATTGGCGCAGGCAACCACCAGCGGCGTAAGCGCGGCAAAATCCGGCGGCGGCGTTTGGTTGGCATAGCCGACAAGTTCCTCCACCGTGTGCAGTTTCCAGTGGTCCATGATGCACTGCATCAGGCGCGGCGGTGTGCGATCGCTTCCCTGCTCATCGAGCGAGCGAAATATGCGGCGCAGTGCCTGCTGGCCAATCCACAGACCGGAACCTTCATCGCCCAGCGCAGGGCCCCAACCGCCGATGCCGACCAGACGGCCGGTGCTGTCGCGGCCAATCGTGTTCTGCCCGGTGCCGGCAATCACCAGCGTGCCCGGCCCGCCATGGAAGGCGCCATCGAGTGCGATGACTTCATCGCCGCAGATCAGCACTTTGCCGCTGACCAGTTTTCCCAGAGCATCGTGGATCCAGTCCACAACCATGGCCACCGATACGCCGGAGGTTCCGACGCAGGTGCGGGTGATGGCCTTCGGCGAGACGCCGGATTGTTCGACAAGAATGTTCAGGCCGGCTTCAAGGTTCTGCATCGCCTCATCGGCGCCCACACGCAGCCGCTTGATGCTGCCGGTGGTGGTGCGTGCCAGCTCATTCTCTTGGTCTGCCAACACCATCAGCGTCTTGGTGCCGCCTGCGTCAATTGCCAGGAAATATTCTTTGCCAGCGTTCGGCATCTGATTCCACCATCAACCTTCGTGAATGCAACAGTAACAGCAGCAAAATGCTGCTGAATTCTTGAGGATACTACGAATGACCGGATGGCTGCCGCAAGGCGCGCGTTGCAAATTCTGTCGCGCTGCACGCGAGTGCGGATACCATAAGAGAGTTGAGGAAACGCATGGCGAACCTGCTGCCGGTATTCATGAAGCTCGATGGACGACGCTGCCTGATGGTGGGCGCGGGCGCGGTGGCGTTGGAAAAACTTCAGGCCATCGACGGCACCGGTGCGGTGGTGCATGTGGTGGCGCAGGTAGTGCGGCCGGAAGTGGCTGCGATGGTCGCCGATGGAAAAATCACGCTAGAGCAGCGCAGTTTTATGCCGACGGACCTCGACGGCATTTACGTCGTCATCGCCGCGACCAATAACAGCGCGGTGAATGCAGAGATTCATCGGCTGGCAGGAGAGCGTGGCATACTGTGCAACTCGGTGGATGATCCGCCGAATTGCGATTTTTATTTTGGAAGTATCGTTCGCCGCGGAGATTTGCAGATCTCCATTTCTACTGCAGGAAAAAGCCCGGCAATTTCGCAACGGCTGCGCAAAGAAATTGATGCCCTGCTGCCAGCCGATGCCGGTGCATGGCTCGATGCCATCGGAGAAATTCGCGCCGAAATTCTTGCCACTTTGCCGCCCGGCGACGAACGCAAGAAACTACTGCACCAACTGGCCCAGCGCGATGCCTGCACCGCCGCAGAGTGCCCGGCACGGACTGCTGCAGGCCTGCCCATAAAGCGTTGAACTCCGCAAGCGTACATCGTAGAATCTAGCACTTGATTGCATTGTGATGGCAGCGAGTGCGTGCTGTAATCCTGTTGCCGTCTGCGCAATTTGGAAAGGACTCCTGCATGGCGGAAAAAAGTATGGCAGCGAATCCGCAACTGGCAATTGATCTGCTGAAGGAATTGCGCTCGCTGACCGGTGATGATAACGGTGCGCAGCGGCTGGCGTGGACGCCGACCTGGCTGCAGGCGCGTGAATGGTTTCTGGGCAAGCTGAAGCAGCTCCCCGTGGAACATCATTATGACGCTGCAGGAAACAGTTGGACCACGCTGCGCGGCGCATCGGAGAAGACTCTCATTCTCGGCAGCCATCTTGATTCAGTGCCGAACGGAGGCTGGCTGGACGGCTGCCTGGGTGTGATTGCGGCCTACACGGTGCTGAAAAATATTTGCGAGGAATATAACGGCAAACCGCCGATCACCATTCGGCTGGTGGATTGGGCCGATGAAGAAGGTGCGCGCTTTGGTCGCAGCCTCTTCGGCTCTTCGGCATTCGCCGGGACACATAGCATCGAAGCCGACCGCGTTCGCATGGACGCGAACGGAATCAAGCTGGAAGACGCGCTGCGCGTTGCGGAATCCTTGAATCGCCAGGGAATGGCCGTCACGCTGGACTCGCTGGGCGAAAGCGTAACTTCGGAGGCCGAGGCCAGGGCCGCCGC
>CAIZGA010000088.1 GCA_903932385.1 uncultured Acidobacteriota bacterium | reverse complement strand
GGCAGCGGCTCCGCCACCGGGTCCTTGCCATTTTTTTCCAGCAGCACCGGCGCAACGGTTCCGCCGCCGTAGACCATCGCGCCCTGCCGTCCGTTGCCAATCGGCAGCGCGTCCACCCACTGCGTCGCCGGCTTGGTGTACCAAAGCTTCAGCGCATCATCGGAATGCATCGTCTGCTGCGCTTGTCCCAGCCGCCTCGCCAGCGGCAGGCTTCCGGCTACGGTGGAGGCGGTCACAAGAAAACGGCGGCGCGTGTACTTACCCATGTCGTTCTTCCTTCCAATCATTGTTCACAGCTGGAATTCTTTCTTGGTAACAATAACGCATCTGCCGCGCACCGCGCTCGCCTGCTACTCTACTTTTGTCATCGCCACATGCAACTCTCACCCGCACACCTTCGCGAACTCCACACCACGCTGCAGCAGATCTCTGCTGAAGTGGGGCTCGACGCTGTCGGCATCACACCATTGCATGCAGAAGAAAATCCCGCGCCTGATTTTTCTGATCTCGAGTATCTCGAACCCTGGGTAGCGCAAGGCCGAGCCGGGCAGATGAACTACCTCAAACGCCGCACCGACTCCGGCCGCCTGCAACGCGAACGCATCGGCCACTCGCTCAGTTGGGCGCGCTCGGTCATCGTCTGCGCCATGAACTACAACGCCGGGCAGCCTCGCTCGCTTGACCCAGCCCCTGCCGACGCCGGCTGGATTGCCCGCTACGCCACCTCCGGCACCGACGCCGGCTCCACCGACTACCATCAGGTGCTGCTCGCAAAACTTCGCCAGATCGAATCCGCCCTGCATCAGCAATTCGTCAATTTCGAATCACGCTGCTATGTCGATACCGGCCCCTTTGTCGAACGCGTCTATGCCCGCCACGCCGGCATCGGCTGGGTCGGGAAAAATACCTGCCTCATCCGCGAAGGTTTCGGCTCATGGTTTTTTCTCGGAGTCATCGTCACCTCGCTCGAACTCAGCGACGCAACCACACCGCCCTCACTCGCGCCCGACCGCTGTGGTAGTTGCACCCGCTGTATCGACGCCTGTCCCACCGCCGCCATCGTCCAGCCGTATCAACTCGACGCCAGCCGCTGCATCGCCTACCTCACCATTGAAAAACGCGGAGCCATTCCCGCTGAGTTGCGCGAAGGCATCGGCCGCAATATTTTCGGTTGCGATATCTGTCAGGAAGTTTGCCCCTGGAATGGTTTCGCCAACGGGGGCCAACGCCAGCCGCCGGTATCCACGGACCCCAAGATGCAGGCCCGCGCCACGCTGCTCAACCCGGCGCTCAGCACTCTGGCCGCGCTCACACACGCCGACTTCCGCCGCCTCTTCCGCGACTCGCCCATCGAACGCAAACGTTTTAAGCGGATGTCTTACAAGACCATGCGGCGCAACATCGCCATCGCTATGGGGAATAGCGGACAGCAAAAATTCCTGCCTCAATTGCATCTTTGGGCGCAGTCGCCGGACCCGGTTCTGGCCGAGTCGGCGCTATGGGCAATTCAAAAGCTGGAGAACGCTACTCCGGCTATTTCGTAACGCGGGTTACATCGACTGCACTCAGACCCTTGGGGCCTTGCGTGCATTCAAATTCCACCTGCTCGCCTTCGTTCAGCGTCTTGTAGCCTTCGGCCTGGATGGCCGAAAAATGCACAAACACATCCTCGCCGGATGCGCGTTGAATGAAGCCAAAGCCCTTGGACCCGTTAAACCACTTCACTACACCTTGCTCTTTCACAGACGTACCTCATACTGTTTTGAACGAATGGGTATTGCCTACTGAACTAACGGACAGATACTGCGTACCATAGGCCCCAACGCAGGCTACGCAACTACATACTGCCTCGGGGATGTATATTTATCCCGCATTAATGTGCCTCGGTGCAAGTAAAATCTATAAAACTTACAACTTTCTCATGCCCGCCTGCAGCGTGCTACTCTAGCCAAAATCAATGCAAATCACCCTACCTTCGCCGATTGGCCGTCGCGGTCCGGACGGACGCCGCGCTCCTCTGGCCGCTTTCAAGCTGGCGTGGCCGGTCATCTGGCGCTCCTTAAAGCAGATGGCCCGCTACCTCACCGAAACTGAGGTCCACACTTTTGCCTTCAGCGTGGCGGCCAATGCCATCCTGGCGCTCTTCCCGTTCATCATTCTGCTCATCACCCTGGCCCGCAACGTCTTCCACTCCGCCATTCTGGAACAGGTCGTCGGCGACCTGATGAAGTTCTTTCTCCCCCTTGACCAGACCTACGTCATCAGCCGCATGACCACACTGGTACACGCGCACAAGCACACGCAAATCATCACCGTGGTCATGCTGCTTATCAGTTCCACTGGAGTTTTTCTCCCGCTGGAAGTCGCGCTCAATCAGGTCTGGGGCGTCAAGAAGAACCGCAATTATCTGATGAACCAGTTGGTCTCGCTCGGACTCGCGCTCGCCGTCGGCCTGCT
>CAIZGA010000087.1 GCA_903932385.1 uncultured Acidobacteriota bacterium | reverse complement strand
CCGCCCGCCGCCGCAAGCGCAGCCAGTTCCTCGCGCGCGCCGCTGGCCAGCCACGCCTCAAACTCCGGCGCCGCACGCAGCCCCAGCAACCGCCGCACACTCAGCGCATCGTGGAAGGACGTGCTCTGGTAATTCAGCATCACATCGTCCGCGCCCGGCACGCCCATGATGTAGTTCACGCCCGCCGCCGCCAGCATCACCAGCAACGCGTCCATGTCGTCCTGGTCGGCCTCGGCGTGGTTGGTGTAGCAGATGTCGCAGCCCATCGGCAGCCCCAGAAGTTTTCCGCAGAAATGGTCTTCCAGTCCCGCGCGCAAAATCTGTTTGCCGTCATACAAATATTCGGGGCCAATAAATCCCACCACCGTATTCACCAGCATCGGCCGGAATTTTCTCGCCACCGCATACGCACGCGCTTCCATCGTCTGCTGGTCCACACCGTGGTGAGCCCCGGCAGAAAGTGCGCTGCCCTGTCCCGTCTCAAAATACATCACGTTCTCGCCGCCGGATTCATCTGCAATGCCGCCGCGCTTCAACTCCCGCGCCATCGCTTCGGCCTCTGCCAGCATCGCCAGCGTCACTCCGAAAGATTGGTTCGTTCCCTCGCTGCCGCCGATGGATTGAAAAACCAGGTCCACCGGCGCGCCCTGCCGCATCGCTTCCATCTGCGTGGTCACATGCGCCAGCACACAGCTCTGCGTGGGGATGCGAAATTTTCTTCGCACCGCGTCCATCATGCGCAACAGCCGCGCCGTCGTTTCCACATTGTCGCCCGCTGGATTAATCCCAATCACCGCATCGCCGCTGCCCAGCAGCAAACCATCAAGGATGGATGCGGCAATCCCCGCTGCGTCATCGGTGGGATGGTTCGGCTGCAGCCGCGTCGACAATCTTCCGCGCAGCCCCACCGTGGTGCGGTAGCGAGTCACCACTTCAACCTTGCGCGCCACTGAAATTAATTCCTGTGCGCGCATCAGCTTGCTCACACCCGCAACCATCTCGGGAGTCACACCCGCAGCCAGCCCCGCAATCCGCTCGCCCGTCGCCGCTTCGCTCAGCAGCCAGTCGCGCAACTCGCCCACGGTGAAGCCGGCAATCGGCGCGAAGGCCGCCGCATCGTGCGTGTCCACAATCAGCCGCGTCACATTATCGGCCTCATACGGCACCACGGCCTCATTCAGAAAATTTCGCAGCGGCACCTCCGCCAGCGCCCGCTGCGCCGCCACGCGTTCCACATCACTCGCCGCAGCCAGCCCCGCCAGTTCATCACCGCTTCGCCGCGGACTCGCACGACCCAGCAGCGCGCGCAGGTCCTCGAACGCCCACACCACGCCGCCGATTGTGTGCGAATATTTCATCCTTCCGGATGCATCTCGCGTTCAAAAAGTATCATCCACGAAACGCCAAAGCGGTCCCGCAACACGCTGAAGCGGTGCGCAAAAAACGTCTCCTGCATCGGCATGTAAATTTGCCCCTGGTCGCCCAGCAGCCCGTTGAACCACTCCGCTTCTTCAATGCTGTTCAACTTCATCGTCAGATACACGCTGCGCATCGGCTCCGTCTTGCCCGCCGGCCCGTCGCTCATCAGCACATCGGTGTCGCCAATCCGCAACCGCGCATGCATCACCTTGCCTTCCATGCCCGGCATCACCTCGCCGCCCGGCTGCTCGCCCTGCCGCATCAGCATCAGGATCTTCGCCCCCAGGTGCTGCTCGTAGAAATGCAGCGCCTCTTCGCAATTCCCCGGGAAATTGATGTAGGTTTCAACTTTCATCGCACTCTCCTTTAGGTCAGCTTGTTGATGGCTCAGTGTTTAGCGCCCACATACTGTCGCTGCGTGGACCCTGAAATCCCTCTCGATTGGCTCCCATTTTGCTGCTTCTTCGCCCTGCCCGGCCGTTCCCGCCTTGCCGCCAAGCCCGAAATCCGGTATTCTGAGAATTCGTGGAATTCGTTTTTGGAGATTCAGTATGGCACAAGTATGTGAAATCTGCGGCAAAGGCCCGCAGTT
>CAIZGA010000086.1 GCA_903932385.1 uncultured Acidobacteriota bacterium | reverse complement strand
GGCAGCTTCTCCATGGCGATACCTGCCAATGGCCGCTACATTGTGAAGACGCAATTCGCCGGCTTTGCTCCGGTCAGCCGTGAAGTTTTATTTGATGGCTCCGCCAGCGATCGCAGCGTCAGCTTTGTTCTGCAGCTTGCCTCGCGCGTCGCTGCTGCAGAGCAGGCCGCCAATGCCGCAACTCCCGGCACTCGCCCCGGAGCGGGCACACGCACCGGTGCCGCAGGCGCGCAGGTTCGTCGCAATGCCACAGGCAATCAGTCCCTCAGTTTGTTGACCGAAGATAGCGATGTGCAACAGGCCGGCACCGATGCCGGCAACACCGGCGTCAGTCTGCCCGGCATCACCAGCGCCAGCGGAGACAGCATGTCGGCCGATGCCGTTGCAGTCACCGGAGCAGCCGGACAAACCAACACCTTTGCCAACATGACCGACGATCAGATTCGCCAGCGTGTTGACCAGGCACGCGCCCAGGGCGGCGGCATCAACGATGTCGTCTCCAGCGTTCTCGGCGGCCAGGGCGGCGGATTTGGCGGCGGCGGTGGTGGTGGATTCGGTGGTGGCGGTGGTGGTGGATTTGGCGGCGGCGGTGGTGGTCGCGGTGGTGGTGGTGGCGGCGGCGGCGGAAACTTCCGCGGATTCAATCCCGGCCAACCGCACGGCGCACTCTTCTACACCGGCGGCAACTCTGCACTGAATGCCGAGCCTTTCACCGTGCGCAACAACGCAATTCTTGCGGACCCGCAACCACCGTACGAATCCAACAACTACGGCGCGTCCTTTCAGGGTTCGCCGTATATTCCGGGCCTCACCAAACCAAGCCCGCGCGACAACGTCTTCGTCAACTTCACCGGCACCAAGAGCTCCAACGCCGTCAACTCACAGGCCGTTACCGTACCGACGCCGGCAGAGCGTGGTGGAAATTTCAACGGTGTGGCCAGTATCTATAACAACCAGCCATTCAACGCCAATTGCGGTGTTGCTCAGGGTGCGGAATTTTCTTACAACGGCACACTCGATGCCATTCCGCCGGGATGCATCACACCGCAGGCCACCGCGTTGCTGAACTACTATCCCGCGCCGAACCTCACCGGCACCATCAACAACTTTCTGTACGACACAACATCATCCACCAACACCAACGCGGTTTCCACACGCTACACACACAACTTCGGCGCCATGCCGCAGCGCGGTGGACGCGGTGGTGGAGGTCGCGGCGGTGGTGGTCGGCAGAATTCCAACGCGCCACCGACTCTGCGCCAGAACATCAACTTCGCGTACAACTATTCACACTCGGCTTCTGATCGCGTCAACACCTTCCCCGGTCTCGGCGGCAAGATCCAGACGGTCGGCAATGCACTCACTGCCGGCTACATGATTGGCTATGGCCGGTTGACCAATACCTTCTCACTCGTGTGGAACCGTTCGCAATCCACCACCAGCAACTATTTCGCCGGGCAGCAGGACCCCGACGCTCTGGCTGGTATCAAACTCGGACCCAACAGCGCCAGCTTTGAATCGCTCCCGCTGAACAAAACTGTGCCCGGTCTGAATTTCTCGGTTTATTCCGATATGAACGGCACCAACCCTTCAAGTTCAGTCAACCAGACGATTTCATTTACTGAGGCCACCAGCTATTCGCACAAGCTGCACAACATGCGTTTCGGTTTCGATTACCGCCGCGTGCATGCAGACGCGCTGGGTGGCGGAACACCGGCCGGCAGCTTCACCTTTACCGGATACGGCACACTGAATCCCAACGGCACCACCACCAACGGCACACAGACCACCGGCCTCGACTTCGCCGACTTCCTGCTGGGCCTGCCGCAGTCGGCCTCCGTTTCCGCCGGCAGCTCCAAGTACTATCTGCGCGGCAATGTGATGGATGCCTACGCGCAGGACGATTTCCGCCTCGGCCCCTCCATCACGCTACAGTATGGTCTGCGCTATGAATTCTTCTCGCCCTACTATGAGAAGTACAATCACATGGCGAACCTCGACACTAACTCCACTTTTTCAAATGACGTGGAAGTATTGCCTGGTCAGGTGGGAGCCGTTACCGGCACTGCATTCCCGCGCGCTCTGGTAGACGCCAACCGCAGCGACTTTGCCCCACGCATGGGATTTGCCTGGCGTGTGCCGAAGATTAAAAGCACGGTGCTTCGCGGCGGCTACGGCATCAACTACAACAACGCGCAGTTCAGCCGTTTTGCCACCAAACTGGCCTTCCAGCCACTGTCCAATAATCCCAGCTACAACCTGACGCAGACCAACAGCATCGGCGCCGCCAACTGCACCAGCACCAACATGACACTGGCTGATGCCTTCTCAAACTGCGGTGCCACAACGGCCAACAACTATGCCGTCAATCCGCACTATCGTCTGGCATACGTCAGCGTCTGGCTGCTGAATGTGCAACACACCTTCCCGATGGGCATTGTGGTCAACGCAGGCTACACCGGATCCAAAGGAACGCACCTCGATACACTCACCGCGCCAAACCGCAGCGGCACTGGTCTGGCCAGCACCACAGCCAGCGCGTTTGAATACGAAACAGCCATCTCCTTCGCCAAGTTCAACGCCTTCACCATCAGCGCCAACAAGCGCCTGGCGCACGGCATTGCCATGGGCGCCAACTACCAGTTCGGCCACTCCATTGACGATGCCTCTTCAGTCGGTGGCGGCGGTGGCGGCAGCATCGCGCAGAACCCCCTCTGCCAGATTTGCGAAGAAGGCAACTCCAGCTTCGATGTCCGCCAGCAGGTCAGCGGCACGTGGCTGTATGAACTGCCCTTCGGTCCCAACCACCGCATGCTGCCCAACGGCAAAGGCGCGCACATCATGGAAGGCTTCTCAATTTCCGGCACGTACAACTTCGCAACCGGCATGCCGCTCACACCGGCCTATGGAGCCACCATCAGGACCGCCAGCCAAGGCGTGACCGGCACCGAGCGTCCGGACCGTGTCCCCGGCGTCTCCATCACTTCGGGCGGCGGCCGCCTTGCACAGTGGTTCAATCCTGCGGCATTCACCACGCCTGTAGGAACCTTCGGCACCGCGTCACGCGATTCCATCACCGGCCCCGGTGTCGTCTCGGTCAACATGTCGCTATCACGCACCGTGCAGTTGGGCGGCACGCGTTCGATCGAGTTCCGCGCCTCTGCCAACAACGCCTTCAACACAACGCAGTATGCCGGCGTCAACACCACGCTGAACTCCACAACCGGCGTCAGCACGTTTGGCCAGGTCAACTCCATCGCCGCCCGCCGCTCCATCACTGTTCTGGGTCGGTACCGCTTCTAGCAACTTTCAGGGAGAGCACGCCATGATGTACCGTCACACAATTCGTCCCACGCTCCAAACCGCAGCCGCTGCCCTGCTGATTGCTCTGCTCGCCGTGCCCACGCCTCTGCTCTCGCAGGACGCACAGCAACCCGTGCCACGCCCGCGCTTTCTCTTCACCGTGAATGATGAGATCGTGCTGACCAATGTTGTGGTGCGCAATAAAAAAACCGGCGAACTCATCAAGGGACTCAAGCAATCGGACTTCACCATCCTGGAAGACAACAAGCCGCAGAAAATTTCTTCCTTCGATTACGAAGCTGTGGATGAACTTGCACAGGCAAAGTTGAACGAGGCCACCATCTCCGGCAGTTCTGGCCCAGAAGATAATTACAAACTGCTGAACAAATCGCCCATTGCAAATCCCGATGAAGTGCGCAACCATCGCCTGATTGTGATGTTCTTTGACATCACCTCCATGCAGCCGGAAGACCTGGACCGCGCCGTGGAAGCCGCGCAGACCTACATCAAAAATAAAATGCAGCCGGCCGATCTGGTCGCTCTGGTTTCGCTGGATACTTCCCTCAAAGTCGACATGGACTTTACCAGCGACAAGCAAAAACTCCTGGGCGGCGTGGGCAGCTACAACGGCACGCAGGGTGCGGGTTTCTCCACCGATACCAGCGGCAACACTGTTGAAGATTCCAGTTCCTTCTCCGCCGATGACAGCGAATTCGCCGATCTCAATGTGGATCGTGAATTGTTTGCCATCCGCTCCATCGCGCAGTCGCTGGAGCGCGTCGACCAGCGCAAGTCCATGTTGTATTTTTCCGGCGGTCTTACGCGCAACGGAATTGAGAACCAAGCTTCGCTGCGAGCCGCCACCAACGCCGCCGTCCGCGCCAACATGGCCATCTACTCGGTAGACTCACGCGGTCTGCAGGCTGTGCTACCCGTCGGTGATGCTTCCACCGGCAGCCTTCGGGGCAATGGCGCCTACTCCGGCGCTGCAGTGCAGAACAGTTTCAGTTCCAACTTTGCATCGCAGGAAACTCTGGCCACGCTTTCAAAAGACACCGGCGGCGAAGCCTTCTTTGACTCGAATGATTTTTCGCCGGCCTTCCAGAAAGTGCAGCATGATACCGAAGCCTACTACGTTATCGGCTACCACTCCACGAACCCCGCGCGTGATGGCCGCTTCCGCCACCTCACTGTGCGACTGACCAATGCATCCGTCAACGCAGAAGCTCGTTTGGAATACCGCCCCGGCTACTACGCGCCCGCCGACTTCCAGCACTCCAACACCGAAGACCGCGAACGCCAACTGACCGATCAGTTGGCCAGCGAACTGCCGGCGACCGATGTTGCAATTTATCTGCAGGCGCTTTACTTCCGCCTGCCCGCCGATAAGTTTTATGTCCCCGTATCGATGGTTGTGCCGGGCTCACAGATTCCCTTCATCAAAAACGGTGACCGCACCAAGGCCACGCTCGACATCATCGGCAAGGTGACCAACCAGAACAATATTCAGGTCGGCTACATTCGAGACACCGTCAAACTTGCGCTCGATGCCGCGCAGAATGTTGAACGCAAAAACATCGAGTACTCCACCGGCTTCACACTGGCGCCGGGCAAATACACGCTGAAATTTGTGGTCCGCGAAAATCAGTCTGGCCGCATGGGTTCCTTTGAAGCTGAGATTCAAGTGCCCGACCTCAAGAAAGTTCCGCTCAAGATGAGTTCGGTCCTGCTGGCCAGTCAGCTGGTTCCGGGCAACGCGAAGAAGAACCCAAGCCCGCTCTTCCGCGATGGTGTCGAGTGGGTCCCCAATGTCCCGCACGTCTTCCGTCAGGACCAGCACCTCTACCTGCTCTACGAACTCTACGACCCGACCAAGGAAAAAGCTCCGGCGGATCCAAAAGCCCCGCTACACGTGATGACCAGCATTGAATTTCTATCCGGCCCCAGCAAGGTCTATGAGACGGCGCTGGTTACCGCTGATGCCATCAACATTGCAGACCGCAACGCCATTGCCTTCCAGTTTGATGTCGCGCTCGATAAATTCCAGCCCGGCCTGTACATCTGCCAGATCAACGTGATTGACGATGCCGGCGGCAACTACAGCTTCCCCCGTACAGCATTACTGGTGCAGAAGGCGGCTGCACCCGTGGCAGCACCAGCCGCAACTCCCGCAGTTCCTGCACCAGCAAAAGGCAGCGGCGGTCAGCAATAACTCTGCATTCTTCATTGCTGTGCTATGAATGGATGTGAGGGCTCAGCAATGAATTGGGATTTTCTGCGTGAGGTGGGACTGCTGCGTTGGTCCTACCGAACCTTCATACGCCAACTGCATAAGCGCGTCCTGCATCGCGAGATTGTGATGCGCCTGCCGCATGGTGGGCGCTTCATCATTTCCAGCGATAGCAAATCCGCCGCTGAAGCCTACATCACCAACGCAAATATCGACTGGGGCAGTGAAGCGCTCTTTGCCCGCTTTGCCAACGCAACCAGCGATGCTTTTGATATTGGATCGCACATCGGCTACTACGCCTGCTATCTTTCGCCGCTGGTCGGCTCTGCGTATGCCTTCGAACCCGACCCGTCTAACCTGCACACGCTGTCGCGGAACGCCGCGCTTGCGAAAAATATTCACGTTGTCAAAGAAGCAGTCTCTTCACAATGCGGCAAGGCTGATTTTTATTCACACGGCAACTCGGCCGTTGGGTCGCTGGTTCCTTCCGAAGGACCGTCCATAAGCGTGAACGTCACAACCGTAGACAATTTCATCGCAGAGCATCCCGGTGTGAAGCCAACGCTCATCAAGATTGATGTTGAAGGACATGATTTTTCAGTGCTGCAGGGCATGGAGCAAACCGTTGCTTCGATTCAACCGCTGGTCCTTACCGAATGCGACTACAACTTGGAACTGGCCGAACTTTGCAACCGCTGGAACTACCTCATCTTTGCCTACACACGAGACCGTAATTCAGGGCGAGTTCGTTTTCAGAAAATCTCCGCAGAAAATTCTTCGCAATGGTACAAGATGCTTTTTCTTGTTCCGCCGCGTCTGCATTCAGAATTCATTCGGCTAGTCGGCATTTAAATTCTTCGCATCACTTCCCGGCTCATACGGACAATGCCGACAACCATTGCCGCAGCAGGTGCCGCGTTTCAGTAGATACTCCGCTGTGAAAACCACGCAGCCATTCTCCAGATAGAAATCTTCCGGCACCAAGGGTTCGGGCTCAGCCATTACGCGCTCTCCATCGGTGCCGCTTCTTCTTCTGGAATCACAACTTCATCCGCAGTCCCCGCAAGCATACCGCCGCTGAAGCGTACCGTGCGCCCGGGAACAGCGCTCACTTTTTCTCCAGGCACAATCACGCCCACTAGATTCATCGGGTCGGCGGCAGCCACTTCGCACTCGGTGGACGTCCGCATCTCGCGCATCGCCCGAAGGCTCGGCACCACTTCCGCCAGCGCAAACTGTTCGCCGCTGAAGCCGGAAATAAATCGTCCGCCGCGAACTTCACCGCGCGCCTCCATCCGACGCAACATCGGCAGCAACTCGCGCCACCTCGGCATGGCGGACTCACGTGTCAGCAAATCGCGAAAGATAACCCCGTACCGCGCCAGCAGCACCTTCGCAGCAGATTCAATCGCCGTATCGCGCGCCCGCATCCGCGATGCGATGTCCATCTCCGCCGCCGGCTCTCGCAGCAGACTCCATCGCCCGGAAATGCTCTGTTGCAATTTTTTACTGCGTCGCTGTGAACTCTCTGTCGCAGTGCGTCTGCGTGGGTCAATCAACATGCGCAGGGCATCAAAGCTATCTGCCACTGCCAGCCCCGCTGCGGCCATCTCCCACAACGCGCGCTCGACTTGTGTGCGTAGTAAACCAAACCTTCGCATCAGGTCCTCAAGAAAACATGCGCCGCGCGACTCCAACATCTCACGCACCTGCTGCGCTTCCGCACTCAGTGCTTCGCGCAGCCTCGCAGGGTCAACCGCTTCCGCTTCCAATGTCCACTCCAACCACGCGGCAGACTCCCGCACATAAAACGCAATCGGGGCCATGCTGGTCGGCACCACGCGGCGCGGTGCGCCCTCAGCCGCAGCCCATGCCGGATGCGGCGACAACCGCCCCCATCCCACCTGGCCCGATAAACACAATGCATCCAGCCATCGCGGATCATATTGCGCCACGCGCTGCGGCAGCAGCCGTCGCTCCCACTCCACCGCCGGTGCTTCAAATCCTTCCATCTGCCGCAGCGCTTGCAACAGCCCGCTCTCGCCGGCCATCTGCGCGCCCGCTGCAACATGCTGCCAGCGCAGCAACCACTCCAGAAACACTGCCGGCGGTACCGGCTCAATCTGCTTCCGCAACGTACCCAGCGTACGTTTATGGATGCGCTGCAGCAATCGCCGGTCGCACCACTCCACATCGGTATCGCTTACTGCTCCGCTACGCTCAAACACGCCGCGAAGAATATTTCCCTGCATCTCCATTGCGACCAGCGCCGCAAACATTTCTGCAGTATCCGACGCCAACCAATCACTCAGCGATGCCGCTGTCACCGGACCCAGCACCTGCATCCAACCCTGCGCCGCCTGACGCAATGCTTCATCGCGCGTCACCGCATCCGTGTCACCCGTCAACTGCTGCGGCCACATTGCCGCTGCATGTGCGCGCCGCTCCGCTGCTGCCCAGAAAACTTTTTGGTTCGCTTCCACACGCAGCGCACGGCCATCCCGCTCCAGTTCCTGCAGCCACAGCGGCCAGTGGCGTGTGCGCACATCCTGCAGAATTGTTTCCGGCATCGCCACCAGGCTGAAAAGCAGGTCATGCATCTCGCGCGCATCACGCAAGTCCGGCCAGCACTCCTCGCGCACTGCGGCAATCGCCGCCGGATCCAACTGTCCCATCGCTGCTGCATCGCCGGCCGAAAGCGTCTGCCGCATCGCCACCGCACGAGCACGGCGCTCTTCCAGCGGCGCATCATCCAGAAACGCATATGGACTCGCATTCAACAGCTCATGCGCAAAGACACTCGGTGCCGTCGTATCCACCGCAAGGCATTCAATACTTCCGTCGCGAATACCGCGCAGTACCGCCAACAGGCCGGTCTGGTCCATCGCTTCGCCCAGCACGTCCTTCATCACTTCGCGCACCAGCGGATGATTAGGCACGGCGATGTCGCCTTCAATATTCTCAAAACACGCGGCAACGTCTGGAAAAACACTCGCCAGCAAATCATCACTGCGAATGCGGGAAATCTGCGGCGGAATTTTTTTGCCGTTGTGATAACGCAGCAACTGCAAGCTGCGGTTCGCCGCCCAACGCCAGCGCGTCTTGAAGATGGGCGATGCCAGCGAGGCCTGCTCCAGCAACTCCGGCGTTGTCTCTTCGCTCAAAAATGCAAAGACATCACTCAACGGAAAACTATGCTGCTCGGCGAGAGAAATATTCAGCCCGTTGTCAGTGGCTGCTGCCTGCAATTCAAAATTGAAACCACGACAAAAACGTTTGCGCAGCGCCAAGCCCCATGCTTTGTTGATGCGGCCGCCGAAAGGCGCATGCAGGATGAGTTGCATGCCGCCGCCTTCATCAAAAAACCGCTCCGCAATGATGCGTTTCATCGTCGGCACCGCGCCCAGCACACTGCGTCCCGCGACAACATAGTTCATCATCTGCTCGGCACCGGCATCGTCTACCGCGCACTCGGCCTTCAGCCACTCTGCAGCGGCAGCAGCTTCCGGCTGCGCCTGCGTGATGTAACCCGGCATCAGGCCCAGCGTTCGCGACGCAATCTCTTCTCTCAACTCTGCCACGTAGCGCGAAACAACTTCGGTCCGCTGCGGAGCCTCACCGCGCCAGAATGGAATTCCCGGTGGCTGGCCGTGCGCATCCTCCACCATCATTCGTCCCGACGATTCAATCTTCACGATGCGCCAGCTGGTGTTGCCCAGCAACATAATTTCCCCGGCCATCGACTCCACCGCAAAGTCTTCATCCACCGTGCCGATCACAACACCTTCCGGCTGCAGCACCACTTGAAAAACAGCCGTCTCGGGAATTGCGCCGCCGTTCGAACACGCAATCGTCCGCGCGCCGCGCCGCGCTGCCACTTCGCCGTTCACACCATCGCGCAGCAGATACGCACCAAAGCGACCACGACTCTGCTGCACACCTTCATGCAGCATGGTGATGACTTCATCAAATTCTTTACGCTTCATTTCGCGATAGGGATACGCACGCCTCAGCATGGCAAACAGTTGGTCTTCGCGCCACGGCTCCGCCGCGCAAGCCGCCACCATCTGCTGCATCAGTACGTCCATCGGCTGCGGTGGAATCTCCAGCCGGTCCAACTCTCCACGACGCATGGCACGTACCAGCGCCGCCAACTCCATCAGGTCGTCACGCGTGGTGGCAAACAATCTTCCCTTCGGCACCGCGCCGCGCCAGTGGCCCGCGCGACCCACGCGTTGCATCGCCACAGAAACAGCGCGCGTCGTTCCCATCTGGCAAACCAGATCCACCGCGCCGATATCAATGCCCAACTCAAGCGATGCCGTCGCTACCAGCAACTTCAACTCGCCACGCTTGAGTCTCTGCTCGGCATCCAGTCGCAGATGACGCGATAGACTGCCGTGATGCGCCGCGACAAATTCTTCGCCCAGCCGTTCGGCCATCGCATGCGCCAGCCGCTCTGCCATGCGCCGCGTCGGAACAAAGACAAGTGTTG
>CAIZGA010000085.1 GCA_903932385.1 uncultured Acidobacteriota bacterium | reverse complement strand
TGATGCCGTCGTAGCTGCTGGCGGCCTGCATATCATCGGCACAGAACGGCATGAATCACGCCGTGTCGATAACCAGTTGCGTGGTCGTGCCGGTCGTCAGGGCGACCCGGGTGCTTCGCGCTTCTATCTCTCGCTGGAAGACGACCTCATGCGCATCTTTGCGCGCGAGTGGGTCTCCACGCTGCTGCAACGCCTGGGCATGGAAGAGGGCATGCCGATTGAGAGCCGCCTGATTTCCAGCCGTATTGAAGCGGCGCAGAAGGCCGTCGAGTCGCAGAATTTTGAATCGCGCAAACACGTTCTGGAATACGACGATGTGATGAACAAACAGCGTGAGGCTGTTTACAGCCTTCGTCGCCAGTTGTTAGAAGGGCTCGACCAGAAAGAACTCATTCTGGAAGATTATGCAGCCGGGCTGCTTAGCGGCATTCTCGACATTCATGCGCCGATCAAAGCGCATCCGGATGAGTGGGACATCAAGGCGCTCGACGTTGCGTTGACGGAGCAGTTCGGTCTGTCGGTTTCTTCCGCAGGCATTGATGCAGATACGTTGAACCGCCACGAACTCGGCGATGCGATCTTCACCGCACTGCAGTCGGTGTATGACCAGAAGGAACAAATCCTCAGCGCCCCCACGATGCGGTACCACGAGCGCATGGTTATGTTCAGCGTGTTGGATGGTTTATGGAAAGACCATCTGCTCGCGATGGACCACCTGAAGGAAGGCATCGGTCTGCGTGGCTACGCGCAGCAGGATCCATTAGTCGCCTATAAGCGCGAGTCTTTCGACATGTTCGAGGAGATGATGCGCCGCTTCCAGGAAGACACCGTACGCACACTATTCCGCATGCAGATTATCGGGCCTGACGGACAGCCGTTGCAATTGGCTCCGCTGCCGAAACCGGCGTTACCTGAAGTGAAAATGAATCTCGCTGGAGGCGAAGCGGTACCGGCTACAGCCGCTGCCACCGTCTCACATCCCCGCGATGTTCGTGCAGAGACCACGATCGATCGCATCGAGCAGGAGTTCCAGCGCAAGAAGCGCCAGGAACTGCAGAATGCCCGCATGGCTGGCGAAGCCGAACAGGCCGTGACCCAGCGTCGCACCGGCGATAAAGTCGGCCGCAATGATCCCTGCCCCTGCGGCTCCGGCAAGAAATACAAGAAGTGCCACGGCGTCGAGAGCTAAGTAAATCGCATTGCAGAAAAAATGAACAGCCCCGAAGGATAAGTTCCTTGGGGCTGTTTTCTTGTGATGCAAAAATGCAACGAGAGGGCTACTCCGCTGCCAGCATGGGAGTCGCCATGCCCCATTGGCCGACTTCCTGTTGTGTCGGCGGCATGTAGCTGGAAAAGTTTCTATCCGTAGCATCCAGCCGAAACTTCTCAATCTGCTTTTTCAAATCCTGCGCAGAATTGCTCAACAGCTCTGCGCTGGTGACGGAGTTGCTCATGGCCGTCAGGTTCTCGCTACCGAGTTGGTAGATGGAGTGCAGCGAAGAACTGGAATGGCTGGCTGTGGATGTTTGCTGCTGCGATGAAACGGCAATCTGTGCAATCATCTTGTCCACCTGCTCTGC
>CAIZGA010000084.1 GCA_903932385.1 uncultured Acidobacteriota bacterium | reverse complement strand
AGTCTTTTCGTTTGCATTCATATGGGTTTAATCCCAGCCCGATTACATCGCCTGCCAGGCAGTCACCATACAGTTTTACCAGGTCGCTGTCCCACTGCGCATTCAGGCTGTAGGTGAGCACCTGCTGCGCGTTTTTACAATCTCCCGATTGGATGAATGCGCGCGCGCCGGCAGTGGCAATTTTGGTACGTTGTTTCAATTCGTCGGGGATGCTTCTCCATACTGTCAGTAATTCCGTGGCATTTTGCGTTTGGTTGCGGATTTTTTCCAGCCAGGCTTGTTGACGCATCTGCGAAGCGTAAGTGGCATTTATAGCTTCGCGTTTTTCCAGTTGGTTCACTACATCGAGCACCCCATCCCACTTTCCTGCCTGTTGCTGTGCCTTGAGCTCCAGATGCAGTGCGCCGACATGGCCGCGCACACCCGCTTCACGCAAACTTTTAAGGGTCTCCAGCGCTGCCAGCGGCTGGTGTTGGTCGAGGTTGAATTTGGTCGCCGCCATCAGCCGCATGGTGGTTTCACCCACCGTATTGTCCTCGGCTACGGCGAGGTAGGCGTCACGTTTGCCGAATTCGCGTAACTCGTGTGCGGCACGCGCGGCAATGATTGGGTTAAGGGTGGAATTTTCACCCAGCTCCATTGCATGCGCTGCCGCCTTTTCGGCCACCGCGTAACGCCCTTCAAAAAATGCTCCCAGCGCTTCCATCATGGCCGAGCGTCCCTTGGCACGGGTGCGTTCGGAACGGAACTTGCGCACGTAGGCCGGCAGATTCAATGCGGCAGACAGCAGTCGCAGCGCCAGATAGCCGAACACGAACAAGGCCAGCATTCCTGCCGCAAACAGTGAGAGGGACATCTCGATACGGTAGGGCGGATACGCCAGCAGCACGTAGCCGGAATTGTGCGCAGCCAGCGTCAGTGCAACGGCAAGTGCGAACAGCCCGAGTAACCAGAACAGGAATTTCATCGCGCCGGCTTCTCGCGGGAGACGCGGTAATTACGTACTCCTTCCAGGCTGGCGCTGACATCGGGCAGTTCAATGCTGATATTGGACGCGCGCAATGTTTGCAGGGTGACGACCGCCTGGGCGCCGTCGGCAGATTTTGTGTCGAAGTAGCGCATTACCCATTCGTGCGTTGCTTGCAGGTCATGCTTGAAGCTGGTTTCGTCGCGCGCAAGCAGTGCCAGGCGGGCGGATAGCAGGCGCAGCTTCAGGTTCTCGCGCAGAAAGAAAGTCTGCGTGGGCGAGAGCAAAGGCATCTCTTGTTTTTGCGTATTCTCGATGCGTACCAAGTGCTTCGCGTCATCCCATATTTCATGCAGCAGCTTCTGCCAGCCCGATTCCATGGGTGTGACGGGTGTTGTGATCCGGGTCTCTGGCGGCAGACGGGTGTCCTGCGACAGCGGCAACGAATCTACTTCAGCTGTCAGGTTGTCGAGGCGAAGATTGATGCCCGGCACATCCACATTAGGCAATGCCCGCAACTTATCCATATCGCGGGCAATGGTTTTGCGCAAACCGTTCAGTGATGCGCGATCCATGCGCTTGAGATAATCGTCGGCCTGCTGCATGGCAATCAACGCGGCCTTCACATTGGCGGAGAGCTGCAACTGCTGCCCGGCGATCAGCAGCATCTGTTCAACCTGGGCCAGCACGGTTTCGTCACGGCTGTTGGAAAGCTCCTGATACAGGGTTTCCAGTGCGGCGCGCTGGTTCTGCGCCTCGGCATAATGTGCTTCCAGCAACGCCACTTTTGCGGACAATTCACGCGTGGTTTCCTGCCCTTGCGTCACCAGCATCTGGCTGGCCTTGTTATTACCTTCCATCTCGGCCAAACGGAGCGCCAGCTCCTGCTCCATGTTGCCGATCTGGCGGTGCGTGTCGAACCATTGCCACGGGAATATCACCAGCACCACAGCCAGCGTCATCTGGGCAATGCTCATGCGCGCAATAACGTTCGCTACGGGATTGTTATGGGGCGCAACGGCGGTCGTTGCCGGGGTCTCCGGTGCAGCGGGGGTGTTATTCGGTTCTGCGGGCGATGCTTGCTCGTTCATAAGCTTATTTCCAACTTTTCAGCGAACCTCTAATATATTCGTCATTCCCGCGTAGGCGGGAATCCAGT
>CAIZGA010000083.1 GCA_903932385.1 uncultured Acidobacteriota bacterium | reverse complement strand
CTCATCACGTACCAGGCCGACATTTGACCCGCGTCATCGTTGCCCGCCAAGCCATTCGGCGCATCGGTGTAGAGCGTGTCCATGATGTTACGCACATGCTGCTGCGTCTTCCATGCTGCGCCGGCGTTGTCATACAAATAGGCTATGTGGTGGCTGGGCTCGTTGCCGTGATCGTAATAATTACCGGCGAATAGACCGTCCAATTTTGCAACAAACGCATCACGCCCGCCGAGACGTGCTATCAATCCATCGATATCCTGCAATGCGAAGAATGTGTACTGGTATGGCAGGCCTTCGGTAATGTACCTGTACTGCCCTGCCGGATTGAATGGCGTGTCCCATCTGCCATCAGCGTGGCGGCCACGCGCGAAGCCAGTCTGTACGTCAATTACGTTTTGATAGTTCTGTGCGCGTTTGGAAAATGTTTTCGCGTCGGCGTCATGCCCCAGCGCACTGGCCATTTCGCCCACCAGAAAATCATCGTATGCATATTCCAACGTTCGCGATACTTGTTCACCAGTATGAAAGGCATCGGCCACTGGATCTTCCAGCGGTATGTATCCGTACTTCAGATAACTCGTCAGCCCGCGACGACCTTCGCCATCCTTATAGAGTTGAGTAGAAGCTGGAAGTTCCGTGGCGTTCTTACGCATCAGCCGATAAGCTGCTTCTGTGTCAAAATCGCGGATGCCTTTCGCGTAAGCATCGGCAATCTCTGCCACACCGTGGTCGCCGATCATCTCTGCCGTGTAACTGTTCCACATGGGAAACTCCGGCAAGAATCCTCCCTGCTCCCCTTTCGCAATCAGCGATTTCACCATGTCGAGTTCGTGGTCCGGTTGCAACAATGTCAGCAAAGGATGCTGCGCGCGGAATGTATCCCATAGCGAATAGTCGCAGTAATATGTAAATCCATTTGCAGTTTCTATTTCGCCATGCCCAGCAAAGCGCGGATACGTTCCGCTGACATCGCTATAGGTTCGCGGCAATAACAAGGAGTGATACAAAGCGGTGTAGAAAATTCGCTTATGCGTTTCATCGGCATCAATGGTGATGCTGCCCAACTGGCGATTCCACTCTGCACGCACACGGCCGACAAGCTGCTGAAAGTCCCAGTCCGCAATTTCTGCCTTCAAGTTGCGGCGTGCTTCCTCCACGCTGGTGAAAGAGCTGCCGACCTTCACCGTCACTGTTTCTTCTGGACGCAAATCGAATGAGATATACGTGCCGGGCGCGCCGCCATTTCCGCTCTGCGATGTGCTGCCTACATGCCGATTCTTGCCCGCGCCGTTTCCGGTCCACGTACCGCCAACATGCAACGGATGATCAAACTGAATTACAAAGTAACTGCTGAACCCGGCTGGCTTTCCGCTGCCTGCATACTGCCGGCGCACTGGGTTAATCACAATCACTTCATTGCGCTCCGTATCCACGCGTACTTCGCCTTCGTTTGGATTGGAATTGCACTCAATCAGCAGCCATGCTTTTCCACTTTGCCGATAACGAAACTGCAACATCTCGGCCCGCGTAGTTCCGGTCATTTGCGCATCGATTTTGTAATCGTCCAGTGTGACAGCGTAGCGATACGGCGCTGCCTGCTCGCTCGTGCGGTTGAAGATCGATGCCCGCTCTTTGTCATCCAAACGCAAGGCCCCGCTGATGGGCATGAGGGTCAAACTACCGTAGTCCATCATGCAGGAACCGCTCATGAAGTTGCTGCCGCGAAATCCCTGAATGCGTTTGTCATCGAAATAGTAGGGCGCAACACACTTCACGTTGCCTTCGCGTGTCTGCGGAGTCCAATCCGTCATGGCATGCGGCAGCCCGGCGATGGGAAATGTTTGCCCCTCGGCAGCTGTGCCGATGTACTGATTCACCCAGTCCACGGGCCCGGACTGGGCTTGCGCGGAGCCAATTGGTATGCAAGGCAGAAAAATCAGGCCCAACAGATACGAACAAACATGTCTATGCATAAGAAACGAAAGTATGTCGGACACATACAACGCTTCACAAGTTAGTTCGCTGTGAATTTTTATTTCGTAACAGGAAACAACTTTGTCTTAACCGTTAGGAGTTCGCGGATTCTCCAAATCGCGCGCATTACGGTATTTGTACAGGCGCGTTAGCCGGCGCAGTCACCTGCGGCAACGTCGGAGTAAAGATTGACTCCAGCCGCGGCATGCGCACAAACAACAGCAGTCCCATCACCACCACGGTCGCCACAAAGGATGCCATCAACATTGGCTCGCGGTAGAGCTTTTCCGGGTTCTGCACGGCACTGTGTTGCTTGAATGCCAGCTGCATATACACGGCCATAGTCAAGGCAATCAACGGGAACCCGAGAATCAGTTCCATGCGATAGCGAATGATGAATGCGCCCAGAAATAGCATGGCTGCAGAGGCGTAAAACATCACCGACACCAGCAGCAGTTCCGGGGTGTAATGCCGGAAAGATGCGCGATAGCCGCCAGCGGTCTTGCGGTCGCCGATTTCCCTCAACTCGCTGTACCGTTTCAACGCCATGAAGTAACAGCCAATCATCCAGTACGCCACCAGCAGTGAAACCGGCGGCACAATTACGCTGGTCACCGCATACCAACCCAGCAACATGCGCAGCGGGTTGTTCACAGACTCAGTCACCACGTCGAGATACGGGACATCTTTGGTGCGGACCGGGGGAAAGTTGTACAGGCATCCCATCACCCACAGCACCGTTACTGTCAGGGCAAACATGTTGGAGATCTGCACGGCAATCGCAACGCCAACCAGCATCATCAGCAACCATTGCGCGTAGGCCACAGGCAGATTTACATGGCCCAGCGCGGCCGGCCGGTTACGCTTGACCGGATGCAGTCGGTCAAAAGGCGCATCCAGCACTTCATTGATGACGTAATTGCTGCAGGCCACCAACGTGATGGAGATTGCCGCCAACAGCAGCGTCCACACCAGGTGCGGCCCCATCAGCGATGGCTGCACACTCAGCGGAACCACAACTCCGGGCAACACAAACAAGTTTTTGATGGAGTGGTCAAGACGCGCGATGGCGATGTGCGCGCGGACGGTGCGCATGAAGGTACCGGTGGATTTCTCTCCGCTGGAGTGCTTGCCGGGGGACTTCGCTGCCATCGTTTGAATCTCCAATTGGCATTCACACCGCAGACCTGCAACCACCACACGGCGTCAACACAGTATAGCGAAGCCTTGCCGACAATCCGATGAATTCCTGACGGGCGGTTTGCCGCATCCGCAAAAGCTATACTATGATGAGTTGTAATGCGTGATTGGCTTAAATCACGGAGCCTTTGGCAGCGCGGATTTGCCGCAATTGCGGCGGTCTGCATTGTCATGCTTCTGCTGCTGAGCACGGCGCAGTTGGTGCATACCCACGCCGTCGGCCACAGTGACCGTGACTGCGCCCTTTGCTACTCCGCACACCAAAGCGTCCAGCCTACTGCGCAGATCATTCTGCATCGCACAGAAGTTTCTGTGGCCCAGACCATACTGCCCTGGACCGCTGACCGTCCCACTCACAACGTCATCCTGCTTCCTGTAAACCGGCCTCCTCCGGCTGACCCTGTCCTCGCTTAATTCAGGGTTCTTCAACATCAGCTGGTATCAACAGGAGGTCTTTATGCATTCCATGGTGCGACGCGCCATCATCTTTACTCTTGCTGCAATTTTGGTTGCGGCGCCATCTTCTCTGTTCGCCTATGCCGCATCTACTGGCCTGGTGCATGGTGTGGTTACAGATTCAACCGGGGCCGTTGTTCCCGGCGCAACCGTTGTCTTGTCGAATTCCATCAGCCAGTTCACCCGTACGGTGAAGTCCGGCGCTGACGGCTCATTCATCTTCACCAATCTGCCCTATAACAAATACCGCCTCAGCATTAAAATGCCGGGCTTCTCGAATTTCACAAGCGATGTGGATGTACAGACATCGGTCGCCATCACTGTACCCGCAATGCTTACCGTTTCAGTTGCCAGCACTACGGTGGAGGTGGAAAGTGGCGCAGAACTGACCGAACGCGACACAACCTTCCACTCCGATGTTGATCGCGAAATGATTGAAAAGATCCCGCTTGAAAGCATGTCCTCTGCTGTCAGTTCCATTGTCACCATGTCAACGCCCGGAGTTTCTGCTGATTCCAACGGCATGATTCACGGCCTCGGCGACCATGCTGAAAATTCTTATTCCATCGACGGTCAGCCCATTACTGACCAGCAGAGCAAAACCTTCTCCAACCAGATCCCTTCCGGTTCCATTCAGTCCATGGAAGTCATCTCCGGTGCGCCACCGGCAGAATATGGCGATAAGACCAGCGTGGTTGTAAAGGTCACCACGCGCAGCGGTCTAAATTCCCTGCATCCCACCGGCAGCATCAGCACATCTTATGGCAGCTTCGGCAGTTCAGAAGTGGATGGCGATATGGCCGTGGGAACTAAAAAAGTTGGCAACTTCGTTTCGCTTAGCGCATTGAACAGCAGCCGATTTCTTGACCCTCCGGAATTTGTGGTGCTGCACGACAAAGGCAACGAAGAAAATTTCTTTGATCGCATTGACTTTGTCAAAAATGCCAAAGATTCCTTCCAGTTGAACACCGGATTCACTCGCTCCTGGTTCCAGACGCCGAATGCGTTTGAAAACCTCAATCTCGGCGGCGTCAACCTCGCAGGCCATGCTGTTCCAGGACAGACCGACCAGCGTTCGCAGATACAGACATTCAATATCTCTCCGAGTTGGACACGCGTCGTGAACAACTACTCGGTGGTGGACACGGCACTCTACGTGCGTCACGACGACTACCATTACTACCCCAGCAATAATCCGTATGCCGATTTGGGCGCCCCTGACCTGCAGCAGGAAACCATTGGCCAGCACCGCACGTTGACCAATGTTGGAGGTCACACGGAGTACAGCTACACGCGCGGCATTCACAACATCAAAGCAGGTGTGAACTACAACAGCACGCTGCTGAATGAATTGTTTTCACTCGCCATCATCAGCCCAACGCTGGCCGTGGGCAATCCGGTACTTTCCCCATACGACCTGAATCAGGGTGGCACCTACTACAACTTCAATGGCCACACCGATGTGAAGGAACTTGGATTGTATGTCGAGGACGCCATCACCAAGGGCAACTGGATGTTCAACCTCGGCATACGCGGAGACATCTATAACGGTCTCACCGCAGCACGGCAGGCTGAGCCGAGACTAGGCATTTCCTACAACATTAAACCCACCAGTTCGGTGCTGCGAATCTCCTACGCCCGCACTCTGGAGACGCCGTTCAACGAGAACCTCATCCTCTCCAGCCTGGGTTGCGAAGTTCCTGTCACGAATGAGTTGCTCAGCTGTTCCACCCCGGCGAATCAGGCCACCCCGCTTTCCGCAGGATGGCGCAATGAGTTTCATGCCGGCTTTGAGCAGACCATCAGCCGCTACTTTGTTACCAGCGGCGAGTACATCTGGAAAGAAACCCACAACGGTTACGATTTCAGCGTTCTGGGGTCCACTCCGATTACCTTCCCGATTGAATGGCACAACTCAAAAATTCCGGGATGGGCATTGCGTGGCAGCATGCCGGAACACCACGGCATCAGCGCCATGGTCGTAATGTCTTCCGTCGCTGCGCGGTTCTTCCCACCGCAGATTGGCGGAGCTGGCGCAACAGTGGGCAAAGCAGGCACGCCCTTCCGCATCGACCACGACGAAAAGTTTAACCAGACCACGCACGTGCAGTATCAGTTCCCCAAGCATGGACCCTGGGTTGGTTTTGACTGGCGTGCTGACAGTGGTCAGGTTGCCGGAAATTCTCCTTGTTATGGTGTATCTGCATTCAATGACTGCCCGCAATCCACCACGCTTGGCGGTCAGCCTGCCGTTCAGATGCAAGACTCCCTTGGCTATGCTCTTACCGCCGACGAGGAATTCCAGGCCGGCTTCACCTGCAACGGCGTCCACGCCACGACTACCCAGGCGTTGCCATCGGTCTGCCTCGCATCACAATTCGGTTCGTCGCTGATCAAGGTTCCTGCACCCGGCACGGAGAATGACGATCATAATCCACCGCGCATTGCACCGCGCAGTCTCTTCGACACTTCCATTGGCGATGATGATTTGTTGCATGGCGGCAAATATAAAATCAGCCTGCAGTTGACGGCCATCAACCTGGCGAACAAGTATGCGCTATACAACTTCCTCTCCACCTTCAGCGGAACGCACTACGTCACGCCACGATCAATCACTCTGCAGATGGGTGTTCACTTTTAACCAAAACATTTTGACTAGTTCTTTGCCGCCGGATGCAGCTTCCACTGCAGACCGGCGGTGAAGGTCAGCGGAGAGGCCAGCGTCAGCACCGGCGTACGACCCGCCTGTATGCTGCGGTTGAGTGCATTCATCAGGCCTGCTGTGAATTCCGCATGACGGCCGAAATCGCGCGATGCCGTCATATCCAACTGAAAATATCCGCTCAGCCGATACTGGTTCAGGTCATCGTCATACATGTGGCCGCTCACTCGCCCGGTGGCATGTAGTACGCCCCAGTGGCTGCGTCGCAGGTCCAACTGTGCCGTCGCCATGTTGTGCGCCACCTCGGGGATCCAGTTGCCTACATCGCTCGCACCGCGTGTTACCGACGCATTGGCATACTGATAGCTCCCGTTCAGCGAAACCCAACGCCGCGGCTCTGTCTTCCAATCGAGTGCAATGCCGCGGCTGCGAATCTGGCCAAGATTTTCGCGCAGATTCACCGTCGCTGACTGCGTCACGGCAATAATTGGATTGTTGACCTCGGTCCAGAAATAGCTGCCATGCAGCCGAGAATTCCACGGCATCGCCTCCACTTGCGCCCCGGCCTCCGCACTGGTTGCACGCTCCGGACCTAACGACGCATTCGGCAGTGTGATGATTTGCCCCACCTGCCCTGTTCGATAGAGTTCGTTCAACGTCGGCACGCGGAAGCCACGCCCTGCTGATGCACTCAATTCCACATGCGACCCCACGCGGCGCACCAGACCCAGTTTTGGGTCGGCAACATTTTCCGCCGTGTTTGGATAAACACCCGCACCGGTCTGCGAGCCCGCTGCTTTTTCATCTCCATCGAACGTAGCCGCATGGTCGCCACGCACCGAAGCAGATGCCGTCCATGCTCCGCGGTTGTACAGCGCCTCCACAAACACGCCGGTCTGACGTTGCCGCGCCGTCGTATCCGTGTAGCCAGTCGGCAATCCCGCACTGATGGCCGTCTCAAGATCGGTGGCGCGAACATCATGCACATCGCTGCCCGCCAGAAGTACCAGGTGCGTGCCAATTGCGCGCGACCACAACAGCGATCCGCCCAGTTCCTCCGCCGGAGTCCGTTCCTGTCGCGTCAGGTTCTCCACTGTGCGCGCCGTGTTGATAGATGAAAAACTTTGCCGATAGCCTTCGCGACTGCCAAAAAGACGCATCTGCCAGTTGCCTGCAGGAGTCTTCCAATCGCCGCCACCGGCATATCTCCACAGCCGCGTGGCATTGTTCTGCAGCAGAGTTCCGTTGCCGCGCGCTTCGTTCATCACGGTGCCGCGCAAAAAGACAGTCGCTGTCGCGCTCAGCTTGTAGCGTAAGTCCGTGTCTGCAAATTCACTGTGCAGGTTGGATGGCTTGTCTACTGGCCCGCGCAGGTTCGGTGCCACCAGTGTGTAGCCATCGGTGATGAGCCAGTGCGCGCCAGCCAGTACCGCCAGTCGGCCGTGCGAGTCGGTACCCAGCAGGCTTCCCTCGCGTGTGCCTTCACTGCCGCCGCTCGACTCGGCCTGAAAATCTCGCGGTCCCGGCTCTGGCCGCAGGATGTGAATCACGCCGCTTAGCGCGTTGGCGCCATACAAGTCCGAAGCCGCGCCGCGCACCAGTTCCACCGAATTCACACTCAGCGTGGGGAATTCGGTCCAGTGAACATGCCCCGCAAAGGGATCCAGCACCGGCACGCCATCGCTCAACACCAGCGTGCGGCTGGCTGCCGTGGAGCCTAACCCGCGCAACGAGATGCCCTGCGTCGTCGGGTTCGCCACCAGCGAACTAGTGCGGCGATACAGTTCCACGCCTGCCAACTGCCGTAGCTGGTCGTCCAGCGCTGGCGAAGGCATTGTCTGTAGATCATCATGGCTCAAAACGCTTGTGCTGGAGGCTGTTGCTTCAATCGGCGTCGGGATACGATAGGCCGTCACCGTAACCTGTTGCACAGGATGCGACACGACTGTACTCGGCGCGGCAGCATTCGGCGAGGGCGTTGCAGGCTGCGTCTGCGCACTTAGCGGCAGCGCACACAACATCATCCATAAAGTGGATCCGACAATTATTCCAGGGCGATTCATTTCCTCTTCAGCCTACCGTGAATCGCACCCATAGCGATACGGACATTTGCCGCAAAACAAAAGGCGCCCATATCAGGCGCCTTCTGAAATTGTTCAGGCAAAAGGTTGCTTACGGCAAGTAGTAACGCAGCGAAGTGAAGACCATGTTGTCCACACCCTTCGCGCCGCCGTTCGGGTTGGCGATACCTGTGATACCGCTCGGGGCCGTCGTGCTTCCCAGACCAGACCAAATAT
>CAIZGA010000082.1 GCA_903932385.1 uncultured Acidobacteriota bacterium | reverse complement strand
CGGCACTACAGTTGGAATTTTATCTTTACCATCGCCGCTTGCCGAACCTCGACCACCCGGTCACCTTCAACGAAAAAATTCAGCACCGTAAACTTTTTGACCGCGACCCGCGTCTGCCGTTGCTGAGCGACAAAATCACCGCGAAGGAATTTGTCGCAGATAAGTTGGGGCCGGAGTGGGTGGTGCCGACGATATGGCACGGAAGTTCTTTGCCTCCGCGTGAGCAGAGAAACTGGCAGAAGCCGTATGTGCTGAAAGCCAGCCACGGCAGCGGCTGGAATATTTTTGTCCGCACACCGGTGGAAGAAAACTGGCCGCAGATTGAGCAGGCCGCGCAACGCTGGCTCTCCATGCGTTACGGTCGGCCATCGCGCGAGTGGGCGTACCTGCAGATGCAGCCGAAGCTGCTGGTGGAACCGTATCTTGATTCCGTTGCCAACAATCCGAACGATTACAAACTGTTTGTCTTCGACGGCAAAGTAATTTACATCCAGGTGGACACCGACCGCTACCTGAATCACAAACAGTATTTTTATGATCCACAATGGAACCGGCAAAACTTTGAATACGCGGCACCCGGAACACCGGAGGGCGTTGCGCAACCGCAGTCACTCGCGCAGATGATTCGCGCTGCCGAGGTGCTGGCCGCCGGTTTCAGTTTTACTCGTGTGGACCTGTATGAAATACAGGGCAAGCCGATGTTCGGCGAGATGACTTTCTATCCCAACGCCGCGCGCTCCGGCTTCAATCCAAAAAGTGCTGACACATTGCTGGGCAGCTTCTGGCCGGTGTAGCGCGGGCTACTGCACTTCTTCGCTGGCGCGATAGCCATCGCGCGCAATAATCACATACTTCTGCTGCTTCCCTTTTTCATCCTGGATGTGGAGCGGCTTGCCTTCGTTGTCAATCAGCTCCACCTTCAGGCGGCGATAGGTTCCATCCAGCTTGGTGTTGGTGGGGCGGTAGTGCAGCACATACTCATTGCGGATGGACTGGTTGATGACGTTGAAATCATCCGGCAACTCGCCTTGAAAGACGGGCGCGAAGTGAAGGCCGCCAGTCAGCGTGGCGAAGGTCTGCATCTGGTTGTCTGCCTGGATCAACTCCAGGTTTGCCATCTGGCCGCGCATGCTGCCGGAACCGGCGACAAACTCTCGCAGCATACCGCCGGTGCTGATGGTGAAGATGGTGACGTTGCGCGTTGCCTTCACCTTGGCGAGAATTTTATCCAGCGAGACCTTGCTCATGGTGTCGCGGCCGCTGCCAATCAGGATGATGTACTTCTGCCCCTGGATGCGGCTGGTACGGTCCAGCGTCTGGTAGAGCGCATCGAAAACATCCGTTTCGCTGAAGCCGGGAATCGTGAGCGACTGCAGAGCTTCAGCAACAGTATTTTTATTCTGCGTGAAGTCGGCGAGGATGCTGCTGTTCAGGTCGTAGGTGACGACGGCAACGTAATCATCCGGCTTCAACATGCGGAAAAATTCATAGGCGGCGTTGCGCATGTCATACACGAAGTTGTAATTGGTGGAGGCAAACTCCAGCAGCATCACGGCGGTGATGGGCGTCTGCCGTACTTCCACCTTATCCACCTTCTGCACCACGCCATCTTCACTCACTTTGAAGTTGCCGGCGCGGATGCCCGGAACAAACTGGCGGTTCTTCTGAAGCAGCACGCTCACGTCCACGGTCACTTCCGGCACATTCACGGTGATGGCATAGTTCTGCATTCGCGGTACCTCCTGCGAGGGAGGCGTGGCCGGGGCCGGTGGCGGCGTGTTGTCGTCGGTCGGCTTCTTCTTCGGCAGCGCAATCACACCAGAGTCAGAATTTGGCCCGCCGGAATCCGTGGCACTGGTGTCTGCCGTGGGCGGGGTGCCCTGTGTTGCCGCAGGGGCCGAGTTGCTCTGCTGGCCGCCTGCCGGGAGCGGTTGCCAGCCCAGAGTGGCCGCTGCCACCAGAAGCGCCGCCAGCATCCATCGCAAACCGTTGTTACGCCGAAGCATCGCCATGCAGCCCACCTCCCAGACAGCTCGTTCTACGCCAAAAGTTCTTTCCGTTTTAGACGCATGCAACCAAACTTTGCAGCCACATTCGCGATTCTATCCTGTTGCAAATGCATCGGCATCGCCTTGCCGCGCATCAAACTAAGGTGTTTCGTGTCTATATTGCTGTGGACATTTATCCACATCACATCGTGTAGCATAAGACTGTGGTTCAGGGGCTAGCAGTACTGCCACAGACGAGGGACGAGTAAAATGCCTCAAATTCAGGGCCTTGCGGCGCATGCAGCCGGTGCAGAACTCCTTTCATATAAATACGATCCGGGTGACTTACATCCCGACGACGTAGAAATCAGCATCACCCACTGCGGCATCTGCCACAGCGACTTACACCTCATCGACAACGACTGGGGCAATAGCCAGTACCCGTTTATCCCCGGCCATGAAATTATCGGCACCGTTAGCGCGGTGGGCAGCGAAGTACGCCTGCTGCAGGTGGGCCAACGCGTCGGCGTGGGCTGGCAGGCTGGCTGCTGCGGCATCTGCGAGTCGTGCTTCAAGGGCGAAGAACAGCTCTGCAGCAAGATGCAGGGGGTTTGCGTGGGTCGCAACGGCGGCTATGCCGATGCAGTACGTGTCCGGGCGCGCTTTGCCGTGCCTATTCCGGAAGCGCTGGCCAGCGAGAACGCTGCCCCGCTGCTCTGCGGAGGCATCACCGTCTATTCTCCGCTGCGCAATAGCGGCGTGAACCCGGCATCGCGCGTGGCTATTGTTGGCATCGGCGGCCTGGGACACATTGCCGTGCAGTTTGCCCGTGCCTTCGGCGCAGAAGTGACGGCCTTCTCCACCACTCCGGAAAAAGAAGCCGAAGCCCGAGCGCTGGGCGCACACAACTTTGTGAACACGCGTGAGCATGACGCGCTGAAGAAACTTGCCGGCAACTTTGACGTCATCCTCACCACCATCAACGCGGACCTGGACTGGAACCCGTACATCCAGGCGCTGCGGCCCAAGGGCAAGCTGATGTTTGTGGGCGTGCCGCCCTCGGCGATTACGCTGGGCGTCTTCCCGCTGATTGCCGGACAGCGTTCACTTGGCGGCAGCCCGATTGGCAGCCCCAGCGATCTGAGCGAGATGCTGGATGTGGCCGCGCGCCACGGCATCAAGGCGCAGACCGAGTTGTATCCGATGTCGCAGGCCAATGAAGCCATTGCGCGACTGAAGAAAAATCTGGTCCGCTACCGCGCCGTGCTGACCAACCAGTAAAACATCGCAACTGCAAACAGAAAGGACCTGCCACGGCAGGTCCTTTTTTCTTTCGCCAGAGAAATTACTTCGCCGGCAATACGTCGAGTGCCGCATCCACAATGCCCGGCGTCAACGCTTCTGGCAGCACCACCGGCGTCGCTCCCGGCGGATAAACGGCGTAGGTCGGCACGCCACTGCGGCCCAAATCAGATAGTGCGGCGGTAATCTGCGGATCATACTTCGTCCAGTCGGCACGCAGCAGCGCGACATTCTTCGTGCGCAGGCGTTGCTGCACGCCGTCGGAGTCGAGCACAACGCGTTCGTTCACCTGACAGCTGAGGCACCACGCAGCGGTGAAGTCCACAAAGACCGGCTTGCCCTGCGCACGCAATTCGCTGAGCCGTGCGGCGGAGTACGGTTCCCACTGCAGATTGGTGTTGGCACGCTGCGGCCACAGCGGAATGGCCACGGCAGCGAGGATGATGACCAGCGCTATCCAACCACCGCGACGATGTGCAGGCCAGCGACCCAGCACCCAGCCGGCGGCGGCCAGCGTCAACAGGGCCAGCAACAATAGCGCGACGGAGTTGATGGATTCCGCGCCGGAAAATAATTGTCCATAGACCCACACCAGCCAGATGACGGAAACAAACAGCAGCACCGAAACGAAATGCTTCAGCAATTCCATCCACGCACCGGGCTTGGGCAGCAGGCGTGTCCACGCGGGTTGGATGGTGAGCAACAGATACGGCGCGGCGAGGCCGAGCGCGAGTGCAGTGAAGACGACGAAGGCAATCGCAGGCGGCTGCGCCAGTGCGAAGCCTGTGGCAGCGCCCATCAACGGCGCGGTGCAGGGCGTGGCGACCACGGTGGCCAGCACGCCGGTGAAGAAGCTGCCGCTGTATCCGGTGCGGCGAGTGAGTGCATCGCCGGTGCCAGTGAGCGTGAGGCCAAGATCAAACTGCCCCGCCAACGAGAGCGCCATGAAGAACAGCAGGCAGGCAATAACGGCGACGAAGCGCGGCGACTGCAGTTGGAATCCCCAACCGAGATGATTGCCGCCGGCGCGCAGCACGAGCAGCAAGGCAACAATCCCCCAGAAGCTGACGAGAATGCCCAGCGTGTAGACGAGGCCATGACGCCACAGCCGCGGACGTTCATGCGTGCTGGATTGCATCAGCGAGAGTGCCTTCAAAAACAGCACGGGAAAGACGCACGGCATCAGGTTGAGAATGATGCCCCCGAAAAATGCCAGCGCGGCCGCGGTAAGAATCGCAGGCAGCGCCGCGGATTCGACAGGCACTGCGCCAGCGGTAACCGGCACGGTGAATTCGTAGCCCTCAGTGTCACTGAGTTTGATGAGCCCGTGCAGCGTGGCCGGGTCCAACTTCAACGTCGGGTCTTTCTGCACGTGGATACGGATGCCGTCGCTGAGTGGGTCCACCGGTTGCGGCGCAGCGTTGGCAATCAGGTCGCTGTCGTAAGGGAAAAATTCCGCATGATTGATGCGATGCCCCGCATATAGCGTGACGAGAAATTCTTTGGGTGATGAGCTAACGCTCACCTGCATATCAGATGCGAT
>CAIZGA010000081.1 GCA_903932385.1 uncultured Acidobacteriota bacterium | reverse complement strand
TCGGTGGGCGTGGCCAACCGCAAGCAGAGCCGCTCGAAGTACGGTGCGAAGCGTTCGAAGGCGGCAGCGAAGTAATTCGGCTGCAGCAGAAGTTTTGTTAGAGCAAGTTCAACCAGGTCCAGCGCGTGAGATGTCTACCGGGCTGGAGGAAGACGAGAAGGAAGAAATAAGTTATGCCAAGAAAAGGTCACATAGCGAAGCGCGAAGTTGCACCGGACCCGGTCTACGGATCAACCCTGGTGACGAAGTTTGTCAACTCCATGATGTGGGGCGGCAAGAAGTCGACCGCGCAGAGCATCTTCTACGAGTCCATGCAGCGCCTGGAACAGAAGGGCGGCGGCGAAGAGGCAATCAAGCTCTTCAAGAAGGCCGTGGAAAACTGCAAGCCGTTGCTGGAAGTGAAGAGCCGCCGCGTAGGCGGAGCCAACTACCAGGTGCCGGTGGAAGTGAATCCGGACCGTCGCACATCGCTGGCGATTCGCTGGCTGGTGAGCTTTGGCCGCAGCCGTGGCGAAAAAGGCATGGTGGACAAGTTGACCGCCGAGCTGCTGGACGCCGCCAATGGCCGTGGTGCCGCGATGAAGAAGAAGGAAGATGTTCATCGCATGGCAGAAGCCAACAAGGCATTTGCACATTACCGCTGGTAATTTTGGCGGGTTGATTCGGAAGCTGAAAGTTTTGAAGTCGTAAGTTTTGATGTCGCAAGTTTTGATGTCGTAGATATCAAGTAAACGCAATCCATCACCGCAGGCCAGAGGCTTGCAAAGGAATAAGACAGTGGCACGCACAGTACCCCTCAATCGTTGCCGGAACATCGGAATCATGGCGCACATCGACGCCGGAAAAACGACGACGACCGAGCGCATTCTCTTCTATACGGGCATCACTCACCGTATCGGAGAAGTGCACGAAGGCACTGCGACCATGGATTGGATGGAGCAGGAGCAGGAGCGCGGCATTACGATTACGTCGGCCGCCACGACCTGCACCTGGAACAACCATCTGATCAACATTATTGATACGCCCGGCCACGTGGATTTCACCGCGGAAGTCGAGCGTTCGCTGCGCGTGCTGGATGGCGCCGTGGCCTGCTTTGACGCCGTTGCCGGCGTGCAGCCGCAGTCTGAAACCGTGTGGCGTCAGGCTGACAAATATAAGGTTCCCCGTATTTGCTTCATCAACAAGATGGACAAAGCCGGCGGCGATGCCGAGAAGGCGACCGAAACCATCCGCCAGCGTTTGGGCGCGAAGGCCGTGATGTTGCAGATTGCCATCGGCGCGGAAGCGAAGTTTGCCGGTGTTGTGGACCTGGTGGAGAACCGCGCCATCCTGTGGCACGACGAAACCATGGGTGCGAAGTATTCCGTGGAAGAAATTCCCGCCGACCTGAAGGAAAAGGCCAAGGCCTTCCGCGCGCAGCTGATTGAGTCAGTTGCCGAGCAGGACGACGTGATGATGGAGCAGTATCTCGAAGGCCAGGAGCCGACGGTGGAGCAGTTGAAGAAAGCCATCCGCCGCGCAACCATCTCGATGCAGATTTTCCCGGTACTCTGCGGCAGCTCGTTCAAGAACAAGGGCGTGCAGACGTTGCTGGATGCGGTGGTGGAATACCTGCCGAGCCCGCTCGACATTCCCGCCATCAAGGGTTTGAATCCGGATGTTTCCGGCGAACTGATTGAGCGCCGTGCAGACGACAAGGAACCCTTTGCCGCTCTGGGCTTCAAGATTATGACCGACCCGTTTGTCGGCCAGCTGATCTTCATTCGCGTGTATTCGGGCGAATTGAAGACTGGCGACTTTGTTCTGAATCCGCGCACCGGCAAGACCGAGCGCATTGGCCGTCTGCTGAAGATGCATGCCAACAAGCGCGAAGAGATCACCGAGATTCTGGCGGGCGATATCTGTGCTGCGGTGGGTTTGAAGAACATTGTTACTGGCGACACGATTTGCACCGAGAAGGCCCCTGTGCTGCTTGAGTCGATTGACTTCCCCGCGCCTGTGATTGCAGTCGCCGTGGAGCCGAAGACCAAGGCCGACCAGGAGAAGATGGGACTTGCACTGGCGAAGCTGGCGCAGGAAGACCCGACCTTCAAGGTCCACACGGACCCGGATTCCGGCCAGACCATCATCAGCGGTATGGGCGAGTTGCATTTGGAAATCATCGTCGACCGCATGATGCGTGAGTACAAGGTCGAAGCCAACGTGGGCAAACCGCAGGTTGCGTACCGCGAAACCATTCGCTCGCACGCCGAAGCGGAAGGCAAATACATTCGCCAGACCGGCGGCTCGGGCAACTACGGCCACTGCTGGATCAAGCTGGAGCCGAATGAGCCGGGCAAGGGCTACGAATTTTCCAACGACATCAAGGGCGGCGTGATTCCCAGGGAATATATCAAGCCGATTGACCAGGGCATCCGCGAAGCCATGCTGGGCGGCGTTCTCGCCGGCTACGAAATGGTGGACGTGAAGGTGTCGTTGTTTGACGGCAGCTACCACGATGTCGACTCCAACGAAATGGCCTTCAAGATTGCCGGATCGATGGCCTTCAAGGAAGCTGCACGCCGCGCCAAGCCGGTTCTGCTGGAGCCGGTGATGGCGGTGGAAGTTGTAGTGCCGGAGGAATACATGGGCGCGATTATCGGCGACCTGAATTCCCGCCGCGGCCGC
>CAIZGA010000080.1 GCA_903932385.1 uncultured Acidobacteriota bacterium | reverse complement strand
CCGGTATCTACCGCGCCGGGCGCCAGCGCCGTCAGCGTAGACCAGTTGCGGCCGTTCAGTGGCAACTCCTTCACCTGCGTCGGCTCTGTGCTGGAGCCGAGCGTGGCGGAGGTTTCATCAATCTGCGAGGCAAGACCGGAAACATAGATGCGTTGTGTTGCGCCGGCCACCGACATCACAATGTTCAGCGTGCGCGTGCGGCCAACGGTCTGCTCAAGAGCGTCGATGACGCGATCCTGAAATCCCGTAGCCGAACAGCTGATGCGATATTGCCCGATGGGCAGGTCAACGATGGAATAGGTTCCAGTGGAGGATGTAGTTGTCTCGCGATGCAAACCGGTGGAGCGTTGCTCGACGACGATACGCGCGCCGGCAATCCGCGATCCAGAGGCATCGGTGACCGTGCCATTCAGTCCGGCGAGGTCAATCTGCGCAATGGCTCCTGCCGTGCAGCAGAGCAGGGAAAGAAGAAATATAGCTTGGCGAAGATGAAAGCGGCACATTAGTTTGTTGATTATAAACATCTGGATTTTGTGGATTATTAACGGTAGATAAATGGCAGGATAGTGAACGATAACAACGTATAGAATTTGTGCTAACTTCAGTTGGAACTGGAAGCGGGCTTCAAACAATCATGTTGCCGATGAATTACAAATTGCGTCAGACGATTGCCGTGCTGGCAGCGGGACTTGCAGTCGCGGGCCCTGCATTTGCCGCTGACGCAAAGAAGCCTGCCGCGCCGGTGAAGGCCTCGAGCGTTGTAATGCGGGCAACGGATGAGGCCCCGATTGCGCCGCTGATGGTAATGGGTGATTTCAATCGCGACGGCATCATGGACATTGCGGAGATTCATCCCGCAATGCTGGGTCACTCAGGGCCGGCATCGCTCAGCATCTCTCTGGGGCAGGCGAATGGGAAATACAAAGTCATCACATCCACGTGGAAGGTGGGCAGCGCTCCTCGCGCCATCGTCATCGGAGACTTTAACCGCGACGGCGTTCCTGACGTGATTGTCGGGGATGAAGATGGAACGCTGGTGCTTTTCCTGGGCGATGGAGCGGGCGGTATGAAATCTGTCGGTACCATCGCGCATCTGGATTCAGTCGTATCGATTGCTGTGGCCGACTTCAACCACGATGGCATTCTCGACCTCGCTGTCTCTGATTGGCATGCGAGTACAGTGACGGTGCTTGCCGGTGTCGGCAATGGATCCTTCAAAAAAGAATGGTCGTTTCCTCTGCGGATGCCGGGTACATCTCCGCAGTTAACAGCGGCGGATTTCAATCGCGATGGCATTACCGACTTGGCCGTGGTCTACAACGCCGACGATGGCTATACGTATGACGTGATGCTGGGTGCCGGCAACGGAACATTTGTTGCAGCGCCGAACTTGAGCGTGGTGAAAGATCCCAATGCTCATTGCGCGCCGTAATCAAACTGCATAGGTGTGTTAAAACCAGAACCCCAATCCTCCGCAGTTGCGGCGAAAGATTGGGGTTTGATTTCTCTACATTCGATACAGCCGAATTTGTTTATTCATCCACCGCCAGTGTGATGGTGGTGACGTGCGTCAGCGTGCCGGAAGTTGCTGTGATGAGCACGGTGTAGATTTTCTGTTGCGTGGTGCCGCAACCGCTGATGCCGAAGACCGAGGCAAGGCTGGCAAACAGAAGCAGCAGGATGCAAAGCAGACGTCCCAGTGATTTGGAATATCTACGCAGCCGACCGGCAAAGGGCAGCAACAGCAGCGCCAGTGCCAGGTAACCAGCATTACGCGGACCGATTTGCGGACTGTGCAATGCTGCGCTGCTGGCGGGGATCTTGATGTTGATAGTCACTGTCTGTGCGCCGCTGCCAGCTGCAATCACCGCACCCGGCGTGATGGTATAGGTGGCGCCGGTTGGCAGACCGGAGAGCGAGAGTGTGACCGCAGCCGGGAAGGTGGTGGAATTCTCCGGCGTTATGGTGAAGGTGAGTACATTGCCGCTGCCGACGATGACACCCGCGGTGATGCTGGTGCTGAGCGTGAAGTCATCCACTACTTCAGCAATTGGCGATGCTGTGGTCACGGTGCCGTAATTGGCATTCGGCGGAACATAGGTTGCCGTGATGCTATGCGCGCCGGATGTAAGTGTGGAGATGAGCAGCGTGGCCACACCGTTGTTCAGTGTTCCGGTGCCGATGACTGTGGTGCCGTCGAGGAAGTTGACCGTGCCCGGAACAATCACCGGCGGCGCAGTTACGGTTGCCGTGAACAGAATTGCATTCTGCACGTAGACCGGGTTCGCACTGCTGGTGATGCCGATGACCGGCGTCAGCGTGGTGACGGTATAGGTCGCAGTGGTTGTCGTTGTCTTGTAATCCACCGTATCGGTCGGCGTAAAGGTTGCCGTGATGGTGTAGACCGCCACCGGCAGAATGGTTGTTCCTGCCGTCACAGCCGAACCGGGTACAGCGCTAATCGTTGTGGTGTAAGCGAAACTGCCGGATACGGCAACGCTGTTGAAGGTGGCCGTTGCGTCCAGCGAGCCTGCCGTAATCGCTGTGCCATAGCTCTGCGCATTCGGCGAGGGCACATAGGCCAGAACCGGTGTGGCCTGCGTGACGCTATAGGCGGCCGTGGTGGATGTGGACTTGTAATCCACGGTGTCGGTCGGCGTAAAGGTTGCAGTGATGGTGTAGACCGCGACCGGCAGAATCGTTGTGCCGCCAGTTACTGTGGATCCAGCAACACTGTTGATGGTCGTCGTATAGGCAATGGTTCCGGGGACCGCAATGCTGTTGTAGGTAGCTGTTGCATCCAGCGATGCGGTGGTAATGGCCGTGCCGTACACCTGCGTGGCAGGGAGAGGAACGTACGTCATCACTGGCGTTGCCTGCGTCACGCTGTAGGTTGTCGTGGTTGATGTGGATTTGTAATCGACTGTATCGGTCGGCGTAAAGGTTGCAGTGATGGTGTAGACCGCAACCGGTAGAACCGTCGTACCGGCCGTAACGGTTGAGCCGGGCACCGCGCTAATCGTTGTTGTGTATGCGAAGCTTCCCGGTACGGTAACGCTGTTGAAGGTGGCCGTTGCATCCAGAGATCCTGCTGCAACTGCCGTGCCATACACCTGCGTGTTGGGAAGCGGTGCGTAGTTCAACACTGGCGTTGCCTGGGTCACGGTGTAGGTGGCCGTGGTGGAAGTGGTCTTGTAATCCACCGTGTCGGTTGGCGTGAACGTTGCCGTGATGGTGTAGGCGGCAACCGGCAGAATGGTGGTGCCGCCGGTTACAACTGATCCGGGCACCGCGTTAATTGTCGTCGTGTAGGCGAACGAACCGGGTACGGTGGCGCTGTTATAGGTGGCCGTCGCATTCAGTGATGTAGTGCCAATCGCAGTTCCGTAGATCTGAGTGTTTGGAGCCGGCGTGTAGGCCAGCACCGGTGTTGCCTGGGTCACGGTGTAAGCGGCCGTGGTGGAAGTGGTCTTGTAATCCACCGTGTCGGTTGGCGTGAACGTTGCCGTGATGGTGTAGTTGGCAACTGGCAGAATCGTCGTGCCGCCGGTCACGGTCGAGCCGGGCACCGCGCTGATTGTCGTCGTGTACGCGAAGGATCCGGGAACGGTAACGCTGTTGTAGGTGGCTGTTGCATCGAGCGATGCTGACGTAATGGCCGCACCGTACACCTGTGTGGCTGGAGCGGGTACGTAGGCCAGTACCGGTGTTGCCTGAGTGACACTGTAACTCGCCGTAGTGGTCGTGGACTTGTAATCCACCGTGTCGGTTGGCGTGAACGTTGCCGTGATGGTGTAGTTGGCCACTGGCAGAATTGTCGTGCCGCCAGTCACTGTCGAGCTGGGTACTGCGTTGATTGTCGTCGTGTAGGCGAAGGAGCCCGGCACGGTAACGCTGTTGTAGGTGGCTGTCGCATCCAGCGCACCCGTAGTAATGGCTGTGCCGTACACCTGCGTTGCAGGAGTCGGCACGTACGCCAGTACTGGAGTGGCCTGCGTCACGCTGTAGCTGGCCGTGGTGGAGGTGGAGGCATAGTTCACCGTGTCGGTCGGCGTGAAGGTTGCCTTGATGGTGTAGTTCGCCACCGGCAGAATCGTCGTCCCTGCCGTCACTGCGGAGTTGGGTACGCTGCTGATGGTGGTTGTATACGCAAAGTTGCCGGAGACGCTTGCGCTGTTGAAGGTGGCCGTTGCGTCCAGCGCACCGGAACTAATAGCGGTGCCGTAGACCTGCGTGATGGGAACAGGAACGTATGCCAGCACCGGCGTTGCCTGCGTCACGCTATAGCTAGCCGTAGTGGATACAGTGGCGTAGTCCACGGTGTCAGTCGGCGTAAAGGTTGCTTTGATGGTGTAGTTCGCCGTCGGCAGAATCGTCGTCCCGGCAGTCACCGTGGAATCGGGCACGCTGCTGATGGTGGTCGTGTACGCGAAGGTTCCGGGAACTGTAACGCTGTTATAGGTGGCCGTTGCATCCAGCGAACCGGCGGCGATGGCCGTTCCGTATACCTGCGTGGCGGGCGAAGGTACAAAGGTCAAGGTCGGCGTAACCAAGGTGACGCTGTAGCTTGCCGTGGTGGAGGTTGAAGCGTAGTCCACTGTGTCGGTGGGCGTAAACGTCGCCTTGATCGTGTAGTTGGCGACGGGCAGAATCGTTGTGCCGGCAGTCACGGTCGAATTAGGCACGCTGCTGATGGTGGTCGTGTACGCGAAGGATCCGGGAACAGCAACGCTGTTATAGGTTGCCGTTGCATCCAGCGAACCCGCCGCGATGGCCGTGCCATATACCTGCGTGGTGGGAGCCGGCACGTATGTTAGCGTCGGCGTGATCTGGTTCACCGTGTAGGTCGTTGTGGTGGAAGTGGATTTGAAATCCGCTGTGTCTGTCGGTGTAAAGGTTGCGGTGATGGTATAGATGCCAACTGGCAGAATCGTCGTACCGGCAGTCACGGTGGAGTTGGGCACGCTGCTGATGGTGGTCGTGTACACGAAGGATCCGGCAACGGTGGCGCTGTTGTAGGTAGCCGTTGCATCCAACGATCCCGCCGTGATGGCCGTGCCATATACCTGTGAATTCGGTGCGGGAACAAAGCTCAGCGTGGGCGTAGCCGCCAGGCCGGTGCCGCTGAATGAAGCTACGTTTTGCGTGCCATTCACGCCCAGATTGTTGTCCGTCACAGCAAGCGGGCCGGAATTGGCTCCCGCTGCGGCGGGGATAAAGTCTGCGCCATAGATGCAGGTAGCGCCGGCATTGACTGAGTAGGCAGAGCTGCTGGCACTGAGCTGCGGGCAAGTGCTCAGCGTCACGTCATAGGCAAAACTGTTGGGGTACTTCGGATTCATGGTGCCAGCGGCTGGCTGCGAAATGCTCAGGCTGGCGGTGCCGATATTGGCGAAGGTTGTCGATAGCGCGCCGTCGGTTGTGTCTTCGTCATACAGCGCCGTGGCTGTTGGGAAGGCGATAGTTGGCCCGGTGCCTACATTCAGTTCGCTCGCGGAGGAATTATTGTCGGTGAAGTAAATGTCGCCGCTGCCATCCAACGCCACCCCATAGGGTGATGTGTAAGTGCCGGCAATGACGGTGCAGTCAGTCGCGGTTGCACAAGTCAGGTCCGTGGCAGGTACGCGAACAAATAGATTGTTGGCGCCGTTCTTCTGGTAGGTAATGTACGCACTACCGCTCGCATCTACCGCCACGCCTGTCGGTGCGTTAATGGCGGGTCCAATGTCGGTGCAATCGCCGGCATTGCTGCAGGTCAGGTCGGTGGCAAGCACCTTCATCACAAAGTTGCCCTTGAAGTCGGTGATGTAAACGTTGTTGCCGGGGTCAACGGCCACAGCGCGCGGGGAAGTGAATCCGGTTCCCACGTGGACGCAATCCAGTGCATTGCTGCAGCTGCGGTCGCCCGGCGGTACCTGCAATACAAATCCACTGCCGTCGGCGATGTAGAGATTGCCGCTGCCATCCACTGCCAGGCCGTACGGATGCACAAGGCCCGTACCCACGCTGACGCAATCGCCAGGCGTGCTGCAGCTCTGGTCGCTGGGCGGAACTTCCACCACGCGCGCGTTGTAGTCTGCGATGTAGATATTGCCAGCGCCGTCTACCGCCACGCCGCCGGGCTCAAGAATTGCCGGGCTCAAATTGCCAGCCAACGAAACGCAATCTGTCAGCGTAGTGCAGGCCGTGTCTGTTGGCGGCACCATCAGCACGCTGACGCCGGCAATGGAGTTGGTGTTCGATAGATAGATATTGTTGGCGTCATCCACTGCGATGCCATAGGGATCAATGTGGTTGGTGCTGATGGCGTTTGCTGCCAGCGCGCCCTGCGTACCCGGATAGAGTGCCGTCTGCGGGCCATATCCGATGCCGTCAAGATATGCCGTGGCCAGCACCGCACCGCTATGGTCCAGCAGCTCTACCGCGCCACTCCGCATGCCTGCAACCTGCGGCGTCAACGTCACATTCACCGTGCAGTAACCGCCTGCGCCATAGCTGAAGCTGGTGCCGTTGGTGTTGCAGCTTCCTGTTGTGGCATCGGAAAAATCTTTTCCGCTCAGGCCCTGGGTCATCACAGCCGGCGCGTTGATGGTCTGCGTGCCGGTGAAATCAAATGTCAGACTGATGCTGGAACTTTGGTTGTTGATGTTCACCAGCCCGAATGGCACGGCACCGACAAGAATCTCCTGCTCAGAGCCGGCGCTGTTCATCGCGACAAACATGTCGCCCTTTGCATCGGCGGCTACATTCTCGACCGTGCCGTTGTAGTTGATGGAAACTGGATTGACCGTGGTGTATCCGCCGCTGGCAAGAATTTCGTAGACCGAGTCCAACGTGCTGTCCGTTACGTAGACGTTGTGGCTCTTGTCCACCGATACGCCGAGTAGATTGCTAAATGAGAAGAGTGGCGCTAACGTGGATACGCATCCGCTGTTCGCGCAAGTCACACTCAATTTGCTGACAAGGTTCGTGCCGCTATCGGTTACGTAGAGATATCCGCTGTTGTCGACAGCCACGCCATAGAGGTTCGTAAATCCGCCACCCAGAGATGTAACGCAGCCACTGTTGGTGCAGGTATTTTGCAACTTACTCACTGTGTTGATGGTGGAGTCTGTCACATACACATAGCCATTGTTGTCCACGGCCACACCCGTGGGTGCAGTAAATCCGCCGCCCAGTGTGTTGACGCATGCGGAGGAGGTGCAGGTGGAAGCCATAACTTTTACCAGACCGTTGCCTGTATCGGCGACGTAAACATTTCCCGACGCATCCACCGCAACGCCGGTTGGATTATTGAAACCGCCACCGACTGTTGTAATGTTCGGGCTGGACAGCGGAATGACGCCATTCACCGCGTGAATTTCCTTGACCGAATAAACTGTTGCGCTCTCTCCGGCAATAAAAACATCGCCGCTGCTATCCACCGCAATGCCGGCGGCATTTACAAATCCGCTGCCGATACTGTTGACCATGCCAACGTAATTTGCCTGCGCCTGTACTCTGGTCCCCGATACAGACAACACCAGCAGGCACACTGCGGCCAGCATGGCGAAGACTCTGCTGCCAGTGGCGTTCTGCATTCTCCGCGACAAACTGGCGAAGGTTGGCATTGCGGAAACGCTGGAAGTTGTCATGGGCGTGGTATTGAGAACAGACGAGGTCATTTTTGTGAGGCTCCAGATCGAATTTTGAGAACCAGATGGGTACAAAACATCAGAAAATGCAGAATGCCGGGCAATTCATCCAGACGTCTGCAAGGCATGCAAAACTGCTGCCGACAGACAAATCCAGTTATTGTCCCTGTCTATGGACACTATTACTATCAACCGAATATTTCCACAGTTAAATGGCCTATCTATAACGATGCGGATGCCATGCCTGATTTGAAATAATCGGCATCGAAATCCATGTTCCGATGTCTGCGGAATGAGAGACACTTGTACGGGTGCAAAACGTCGCCAGCGTAGCCACTAAAGGATTGCAATGACCGCTCGCCACCTTCGAGTTACTCTGTCAGATTCGCTGTGGATGGCGCTTACCGAGCGCTGCCAGAGCAGCGGCGAAAGCATGAACCATGCCATCCAGATGGCGCTGGCAGATGCGCTCGACATTGAGCATCACACCATCTTTCAGGTCTCCACCTCTGGCGCGTTGGTGGAAGGCGTCTATCAGGGCGCAGTCACTGTGGCCGACATCAAACGCCACGGGGATTTTGGCCTGGGAACATTTGATGGACTGAATGGTGAAGGCATATTGCTGGACGGCATTGTTTGGCAGGGAAAAAGTGACGGCAGCGTCAGTCAGCCGCCGGATAACTCCTTGACGCCATTTTTCGTGGCCACACATTTTCAGTCGGACTCACAGCGTATTTTTCAAGCAATCGCCGACATGCATGATCTCGGCAACCGGCTGGATGCGCTGCGTATTTCGGGCAATATATTTGTTGCCATCCGTGCGCGCGGAACCCTGCAGAGGTTGCTGATTCGCGCCTGCTGCAAAGTGGAGCAGGGCGAGGACCTGGTCACTGCAACCAGTCATCAAGCGGAATTCGAACTGGAAAATATTTCAGGCACCATCGTCGGCATATGGACGCCGCAGTTCGCGCGCACACTGAATGTTCCCGGCTATCATTTCCACTTTCTCAGCGATGACCGTCGCCATTGCGGTCACATCCTTGCGCTGAGTGCGCAGCAACTGCAGGTGGAGTTGCACACCGAATCCGATCTGCGCATTGTGCTTCCGGAGACTGCAGATTTTCTCAAAGCCGATCTCACCGGAGACCCTGCCGCCGCACTGAAGCAGGCCGAAGAGATGAAGGAACCAATCAGATAGATGCAAGAGCAACCATGAGTTAGCAGAGGGTGAAGAATATGTTGCAGCGAAATCAATGGGTACGAAATATTGCTTTGTTGCCAGTTGCACTTATGATGATTTGTTGCGCCGTCACTGCGGCAGCCGCCGAAGCTGCGCCGGATTTAGGACCGAATGTTTTCGTCTTCAACCCATCCATGCCGGCAGCCGAGATGCAGCAGCAGATTGACAAGGCCTATGCCCTGCAACAGCACAGCGAATTTAGCGTTCACCGTTATGCGTTTCTGTTTCTGCCGGGTGAATATCATCTCGACGTTCCGCTCGGTTTCTACACCGAAGTACTTGGGCTGGGTGCATCGCCAGACAACGTTCACATCACCGGCAACGTGCGTTCTGATGCAGCCTCGCGCAACAACAATGCGACCACGACGTTCTGGCGCGGCATCGCCGGCATCGCGGTCACGCCGACCACGGCAAACACCATGCGCTGGGCAGTTTCGCAAGCGGCCCCGTTCCGCAGAATGCACATCATGGGCGACATCATTCTGCATCAGAACGGTTGGGCCAGCGGCGGTTGGATGTCCGATTCGCTGATTGACGGCAACGTCGCCTCCGGCCCGCAGCAGCAGTGGATTTCGCGTAATAGCGAATGGAGAAGCTGGACCGGCTCCAACTGGAACATGGTGTTCGTCGGCATTCCTAACCCGCCTGCGGGTGAGTGGCCCAAGCCTCCGTTTACAAAAGTTGCCACAACGCCCGTGGTGCGTGAGAAGCCGTTTCTGCTCGTCGATGCAAAAGGGAAGTACAGTGTTCGCGTGCCGGCCGTGCAACATGACAGCTCCGGCATTACCTGGCACAGCGGCCAGACGCCGGGCAAATCCATTCCGCTCTCGCGTTTCTTCATCGCCAAGCCGGAAGACACCGCCGCACAAATCAATCAGCAACTCCAGTCGGGTAAAAATCTGCTGCTCACTCCGGGCATCTACAACCTCGACGAGCCGATTCATGTCACGCATAAAAATACCGTGGTCCTCGGCCTCGGCTTCGCCACTCTGCATCCCACCAAAGGCAATGCCGCGCTGACCACGGAAGATGAAGATGGCATCATCATCGCCGGCCTGCTCTTCGATGCCGGTGAAGTGAAATCGCCGGTGCTAATGCAGATCGGCCCGAAAGACAGTAAGATGCGCCACGTGAAGAATCCAATCTCCTTGCATGATGTTTTCTTTCGCGTGGGCGGCGCAGGCATGGGCAGCACGGTGGAGAACCTCACCATCAACAGTAATGACACCATTGTTGACCACACTTGGATCTGGCGCGCCGATCACGGCAAAGGCGTCGGCTGGGAAAAGAACATGAGCGCCAATGGTCTGGTTGTGAACGGCAACAACGTCACCGTCTACGGATTATTTGTCGAACACCATCAGCAGTTCCAAGTCCTGTGGAACGGCAATGGCGGGCGCACGTATTTTTATCAATCAGAGATCCCCTACGATCCGATGACGCAAGCCGGCTACTCCAGCGCGCCGGGCATCGATGGCTGGGCGTCGTACAAAGTGGCGGACAACGTGACCAACCATGAAGCCTGGGGACTCGGAATCTACAGCGTTTTCACGCGGCCCAACATCTGGGTCTCGCACGCGATGGAAGTGCCAGTGAATCCGCATGTGATTTTCCACGACATGATTACCGTGTGTCTGCTGACCAACGGCGGCATTCGCAATGTCATCAACGATGCCGGCGGACCCACCAAGGCCGCGCCCGGACGCATTGAGCCGAAAGTCACGCGTTACCCGGCGCAATAATTTCGGCGAATCGTTTTACAGGCGCGTGCGACTATGGCAATGCGAACGCGACATAAGCTCCCGGTATCGGCGCGTTGGATGCGGCATGTCCGGGAACATTGTGCGTATAGGTAGTGGCCTGTGCCGCCGCGCAGAAGACAACATACTCGCGTCCGCTGATTTCATACACAGCGGGCATGCCTTCCAGTGCGGCATCCACTTCCGCCTCCCACAAAACTTTTCCTGTTGTGGCATCAATCGCTCGCACTTTTCTGTCACGCGTGCCGGTAAATAAAATTCCGCCGGCCGTCAGCGCCGGGTTCGTCTTTGGAAAATGTGCGCCGGTATCTGCGTGTCCCTTCGCTGCCAGTTCAGGAACATTGCCCAGCGGAATTTTCCAGCGAATCGTTCCCGTGTTCAAGTCGTATGCGGTCAGCGAAGTCCACGGTGGCGCAATCACCGGCAGGCCGCTGCTGCTGAACATGAAACCAAAACCACTTTTGTATTGCGACTCGCCTGGAACCGCAGCTGCGCCATTCGGCAAATCCAATTTCAGCAGCGATGGCAAATCTTTTGACACGACATATAGATTGCCATTCGCAGGATCAATCGTCGCTCCGCCGAAATTTCCACCGCCATTGTTGCCCGGCATTTCAATGGAACCGCCAGTGCTCGGCGGAGTGAACAAACCTTCGTTACGCGCGTGCTTCAGTTGCTCGAGCACCTGCGCGCGTTCTGTATCACCGAGGAAAGGGCTCAGATCCGCAGCCGTGAAAGATTGCCGCGCAAACGGCGGCGGCTTTGATGGAAACGGTTGCGTCGGCGAAGTTTCTTCTCCCGGAACATCACTCTGCGGCACCGCGCGTTCTTCAATTGGCCACAGCGGTTTGCCGGTCACGCGATCAAACACCCACACATAGCCCACCTTGCCCACCTGCGCCACGATGTCGACTTTCTTTCCGTTGTGCATCACCGTAGCCAGCATCGGTGTAGTTCCGTTGTCGTAGTCCCACACATCGTGATGGACCATCTGGTAGTACCAGATTAATTTTCCCGTGCGCGCATTCAACGCCAGAAGACAATCGCCATATAAATTGGCACCATGCCGGTTGCCGCCGTAGAAGTTATACTTCGGGCTGGCTGTCGGAACATAAACGATGCCGCGCTTTTCATCCAGCGCCAGACCGGCCCAGGAGTTTGCGCCGCCGACAGTCTTCCAAGCATCCTTCGGCCAGGTTTCATAGCCCGGTTCACCCGGATGTGGAATCGTGTGGAAGATCCACACCAGTTTCCCTGTCAGAACGTTGTATGCGCGAATATCTCCAGGGCCGGAGTTGTACTCCTCATTGGTCGCTGAGCCGAGTATCAGCAGGTCGCCGTACACGCGGCCCGGATTGTACGACTGAACAAGATGCAAACTCTCCGGCTTGCGTCCCAGTCCCTCGCGCAAATCAACAAACCCGTTCACGCCGAATTGAGTAATGCTTTTTCCGGTGCGTGCATCAATCTCCTGCAGCTGATTTTTCAATGCGAAGATTAATCGTCGGTCACTGTGATCTTTACTCTCCCAATAATTCAGGCCGCGGTTGGTCAGCAGCGTTGAGTGCGCATCGGTCGCATGTACCCAAAGTTCTTTTCCGCTGGAGGCATCCAGCGCAACAATGGAGTTCTGTTTCGCCAGCACATACATCACGCCATCCACCACCAGAGGATTGAAAAGATATTTGCGGTCATCGCCGGTCGAGTAGCTCCACGCGCGCTGTAACTTTGCAACGTTGTCGCGATTGATTTGCCGCAGAGCTGAATACTGCGCGCCATCGGCAGAGCCGCCATATTCACGCCACGTTGTATGGTCGCCAACATTCGTCTGTGCATTCGCAGCGGCAGTCGCCAGCAGGCAAAGCAAAAGTGACGGCGTTAACATCCGCAGTTTGGGCTTCAGCATCAATCGATCTCTCCACATTTGTGCCAGTATAAACGCATTGAATGTGGGGGGATGCAGAGGCATTACGCGGTGAATGGCTAAATTCCTTCGCCTTCGGAAACAAACTCGCGCAGCCGCTCCAACTCTTTGCGGTAGGCCACGCGTTCTGCCGCTTCGGCAGAGAAGGGTTCGCTCGGCTGTGCTTCGCCGCCCAACCGCTTCTCCAACTCCTCCACGCGCGCGAAGAGTGCAATCAGCGCATCTGAAAGTGGATCCTTCACATCATGCGGATCGGTGATGAGAACACGCTGGCCGTTGCGATAAACAATGTGCGCCGGCACACCAACCACAGTTGAATTCGGCGGCACATCCGCCAACACCACGGAGCCAGCGCCCACGCGCGAATTTTCTCCAACCGTAATATTGCCCAGCACATTGGCGTTGTTGCCGATCACCACGCCATCGCAAACTGTCGGATGCCGCTTGCCGGTTTCTTTGCCGGTGCCGCCCAGCGTCACGCCCTGGTACAACGTCACATCATTGCCAACAATTGCAGTTTCACCGATGACCACACCAAAGGCATGATCGATAAATACTCGCCGACCCAACTGGGCGCCTGGATGGATCTCCACGCCGGTCAGCAGCCGCGCTAACTGCGACAGCAATCGTGCCAGAATTCGTAAACCAGCCATCCATAACGGATGCGATACACGATGCATCCAGATGGCCCAAAGCCCCGGATAACACAACACTACTTCCAGACTGGAACGCGCAGCAGGGTCGCGCTCCAGTATGGAGTGGATGTCTTCTCGGATTCGCTGTATCGCGGACATGTTTGAGTTAGACAGCGATTGGCTCCGTGGGAATCGCCAGCGCCTGTTGACGCAGCGACTCAAACAGCACCGACGACAAATAACGCTCGCCGAAGCTGGGCAGGATGACCACAATCAGCTTGCCGGCATTTTCCGGTCGTGCGGCCACTTTCAAGGCAGCGGCAACCGCAGCGCCCGACGATATGCCGACGAACAAACCTTCCTGCAACGGCAACTGACGCGCAGTTTCAATCGATTCGTCGTTAGTCACCTGAATGACTTCATCCACCAGCTTCGTATCCAGTACAGACGGAACGAATCCCGCGCCAATGCCCTGGATTTTATGCGGGCCGGGCTTGCCGCCGGAAAGCACCGGGCTGTCCGCCGGTTCCACGGCAATGGCCTTGAACTCCGGCTTGCGCTCCTTGAGGTACTTGGCTGTTCCGGTGATGGTGCCGCCGGTGCCCACGCCGGAAATCAGAATGTCCACCTTGCCGTCAGTTGCTTCCCAAATCTCCGGACCGGTAGTTGCGTAGTGGATGGCGGGGTTCGCGGGATTATCAAACTGCCGCAGGATGTAACCATTCGGCGTCTTGGCAAGAATTTCGTCGGCCTTGGCAATGGCACCCTTCATGCCATTGGCTCCGGGAGTCAGCACAATCTCCGCGCCGAAGGCCAGCAGCAGAACGCGGCGCTCCAGGCTCATCGTCTCCGGCATGGTCAGAATCAGCCGGTAGCCTTTAACGGCGGCGATAAAGGCCAGCGCGATGCCGGTGTTGCCGCTGGTGGGTTCAATCAGCACGGTCACGCCGGGTTTGATCTTGCCGTCTTTTTCCGCAGCCTCAATCAGTGCGTTGCCGATGCGGTCTTTCACGCTGCTCAGCGGGTTCTGGCTTTCCAGTTTTGCGACAACGGTGGCAGGCAATCCGGCTGCAATGCGGTTCAACTTCACCAGCGGGGTCTGACCGATAATCTCCGTAACATTTGCTGCAATACGTGCCATAACATTCTCCTCTGCGGGACAATCTTGTCCCAGCTTTCGATTGAAAGTGGTTTGTTGTGGTGGAGCTGTCACACGGTGGGTAGTCGCGCGGAAGCAGACGCACATCTGCAACGGAGCTTGCACCAGGGCGGTGTTAGCGACATCGTTGCATGGAGAAAGACTAGTCCCGTAGGCCGAATATGGCAAGTCAAAGCTGGGTAATTTGATTCGAAAATTCTGTTCAACAACTTTGTTCTCAACAGAGTGCTTGCCTGTGTACCATTTGGCGAGGAGAAAATATGCGAAAGATTTGGCTGCTGTTGGCAATGCTCCCGTTGTTCATTTCGCCGTCGGCTTTGGCGGCACGGCAGCCGGTGATTGTCGGCTACATTCTTGCCGGACGTGGCATGCCGCTCGATGCGGCCAAAATTGCCGGCAGCAAAGTCACGCGCTTCAATTATGCCTTCTTTCGCCTGCGCGATGGCGTTGTAGTCGAGGGGGGCGCAAATGATGCCGCCAATCTCGCCGTGCTCACCGGCCTGAAAAAGACCAATCCGCAGCTGCAGGTGTTGATCTCTGTCGGCGGCGGCGGCAACGGGTCCGCCGGATTCTCTGACATGGCCATCACCGCTGCTGGCCGCAGGAAATTTATCGACAGCGCGGTGGCCATGGTGGAGAAATATTCGCTTGACGGCATTGATGTGGATTGGGAATATCCCGGCTACACCCATGCCGTGACCACCGTCCGCCCTGAAGACAAACAGACCTACACGCTGCTGCTGAAGGAATTGAAGCAGCGGCTGAATCGCGAGCAGAAGAAGCTGGGGCGCAAATTGTACACATCCTCCGCCACAGGCGCCACGCAAATCTGGCTTGACCACACCGATATGAAGCAGGCCAGCAAGTGGCTCGATAGCGTCAACATGATGTGCTACGACTGGTACAACCCAACGGAGAAAACTACCGGGCACGACTCGCCGCTCTACACTAGCCCCGCCGACCCCAAGGCCATCTCCATCGACAATGCAGTCAGCATGTATCTCAACGCCGGCGTTCCGGCAAAAAAGATTGTGATTGGCGTGCCGTTCTACGGCCGCAAGTGGGTGGGCGTGGAGTCAGTGAACAACGGCCTGTGGCAGCCGATTGCCAGCAAGACCGCCGCGCCTCAATCCACCCCGGTCTTCGGCCAAATTGAGCCGCTCATCAACGCGCAGGGTTATGTGCGTTACTGGGACCCAGTTGCGCGGGCCCCGTATCTCTACAACGCTGCCACCAAGACCTTCATCACCTACAACGATGCGCAGGCCGAACTGGAGCGGACGAAATACATCCTGCACAAACATCTCGGCGGCATCATGTTCTGGCAATACACGGGCGACCCCAACCAGGTGCTGCTCGATGCCATCGATAAAGGCTTCAACTACTCGCCGGCAAAATAACTCTGCCTACGGCTTTGCACTAATCAGCTCGATAATCCGTTTGCCGTCGCGCTTCACATAGCTGAGCGTATACACCGTCCCGTCAGCGCCCAGTGCAATGCTTTGCGGCGCGCTCACCGGCGATCCATCGTCCAGCACCAGCAGGCCGTGGTCGGTATATTTCTTCGTCTTCAGGTCGTAGGTAATCAGATGGCAGCCATCGCCGCGTCGCTGCGGATTACCCGTGCCGCCATTGCCTGACGTACCCACAATCGGTGACCCGGTCAGGTAGTAGATTGTGTGTCCGTCGTTGCCCAGCGCGAATCCCATATAGCCGTAGTTGAAGCGGTCATACATGCCGCTCTCTTTTGACGGCTCCGATGTCAACCGATCGAGAACATCCACCGTTGGCTTATTCACATCCACGCGGAAGAGATATCCCGAACGCCCGTTGATGCCGTAGATGACATTTTCCGCATCGTCCCAGAAGGCCGCGCGCCAGTTGTACGCCATGCCCGGCGCGGCGATATCCATCTGGCCGAAGTAGTCCTTCTTCAGGCTGATGCCCGTCACATCGTCAATCGTCTCGCTGTCGTAGTGGTAGCGGTGCACCACACCGTCGCCAGTGGTGAAGTATGCTGAGCCGTCGCGCGGGTCAATCACAATGCGCCGGCAGATGCCGCGGTAGCTGTCTCCCACCTTGCCCACTTCTCCGCCGTGGAAGAGCGTTCCGTGGTCCTTGAACTGCTTGGTCTTCAGGTCGTAGGTAAGAAAACGTCCGGTGGGCCAGGTGATGCCGTACAGCCGCCCGCGCTTCGTATCCATGTTGAAGGTGATGAT
>CAIZGA010000079.1 GCA_903932385.1 uncultured Acidobacteriota bacterium | reverse complement strand
GCCTGCTGCGGCCAGGTCAGTTCCAGCACACCGCTGAAAATCAGCAGTGACCCGCCCACCAGAATCACCAGGGTGCGCAGCAAGGAAAGGAAGAGGCCTTCGCCGGATTCAAACTCTTTCCATAGTGCCGATCGCGTCATGCTTGTTCACTCCAACGTACTCCGCGGAACGCGGCGCTAGCCGGTGCGGAAATGTTGCGCAGCCAATTGGCAAAGTTAAGGTAATCCTCAGCAGCGGGAGAGTTGGGCGCGTAGTCCATCACCGTCATGCCTTCGGCCAGCGCTTCACTCACCGCCGGGCTGCGACGCACAACAAACGGTAGCAACCGGTCGCCAAGTTGCTGGCGAAGTACTTCCCGCACATCCAGGTGCAGCGGCTGCGACGGGTCAAACTGGTTCAGCAGATAGAACACCTTCACAGCGCGACCTTCTGCATCGGTCTGGCCTTTAAAGAACTGCTCCACTGCGTTCAGGCTGATGACGGAGTTCATGTCCGGAGCCACTGGCACCAGAACAATCGGCGCCAATTTCAGAATGCGTTTCACCAGCGGTGCAGCAGCCGTCGTTACGTCAATCACAATCCGATTGGTTCCGCGAGAGTTGCGGCGAATTTCATCCACCAGCCAGTCTGCTTGATTCGCTTCCTGCGGCTTCGCATCGGTGTTGATGCTGATCATGTGGATGGCTGCATCCGTGCTTCCGCTCGGCGGAGCAAAAGTGCGCATCGTGTTGGGACGCAGTTCACGCGCGCCGAAGTAGAACGGCAACAGGCCGTATGCAGTCGTATCCAGCAGCAGAGTCTTCTCACCCAGTGCGGAAAGTGTCCGGCCAAGAGTGGCCACCATGCTAGTCTTGCCCACGCCACCGGCCAGCGAGAACAATGCCAGCACCGGTACGTTGGTATCTTTCTGGCGGACCGGCGGTGCTTCCGGCTCACGGCCGGGGCCTTCAAAAATTCCCTTCAACGCAAACCAGCGCGAAGCCACTCGTTCTTTTGAATACTGCAGCGTGTCGCTGATGGGCGATGTATTCGCTGCTCGACGCGGCTGAGCCACTGCCACCGGCACAGTTCCCGTCAACCACTCCGGCTGTGCCGAAGGTGGTGCCATTGGCGTTTGTGGAGCGGGTGTCTGAACTGCAGGAGTTTGCGCTGCTGACACATGGGTGCTGGTCTGCAGTTCCTGCTGATATCCAGAAAACGCGGGATACGATGCAGAGTCTGCGCTGACAGCAGCCGGCGGCGGCGGAATCACTTCGCTTGGCGCTGTGTGTGCCAGCTGTGATGCAACAGGAGCAGCGGGAACACTCTGGGCTGAGGGTATGTTCTGCGTCGTCTGGCGTGTGTAGTTCGACTGCGTGCCAGGTTGCGGACGATACGAAGGTGCCTGACCGGAAGGCGATGCAAAGCTCTGCACTGGCTCTGCTTTTGGAACAACAGGAGCAACCGGCTCGCGATTGAATGTCGGCAGAGGATATGCAGTCGTCTCGCGTGGAGAGAAGCTCGGTATGGTCGCGTAGGAAGGCAACCGAATCGCCTCACCCATGGCTGCAAAGTTTTCCTTCACATCCATCGGCGCAATGGTGCGTGGCGCACTGGGCATGGCTGCGGTGACTTGCGGTGCAAATGGCGGCGGTACAGCGGCGGCCGGTGCCACGGGATACTGACGCGACGTAGGCTGATCCATCTGCGCGGCGCGTGCTGCAGCTGCGGCTGCGCGTGTCTGTTCAACACGTGCGCGATTCAGTTCTTCTGCCTGCTCTGCAACGGCGCGCTCGGTGGAGATGCGCTGTGCTTCTTCGCGTTCTGCTGCCTCGCGCAATGCGGCATCGGCCTGCATTTGTGCGGAGCGTTCTGCCGTTTCTTTGCGACGTTGTTCAGCCGCACGGCGGTGCATCTGCGCGCGATACTCGCGGCGCGATGCAGAAAAATCTCGATACTGTGCGCCTTGCAAATTGGCCCAGTTGTAGAGGACAGCAACGTCCTCCGGCGTCTCTGTGGACACCTTCTCTTCCATCAACGGGTCATTCACCATCGGGTCGCTCAACACATACTCCGTACTTACCGGTTATGCACCATGCCGCATCTTTCTTCATAACGGCTGATAACAGTGCGTTTTGCGAAACTTTTGCGGAAATCTCTTCTGCTGAATTTCGCTGTAACCATTCGTCTACACTGCCACATTTGCATGCCCTGCAAATCGTGCAGTTGTATCGAGGCTACTTTGCGTGCAACGTCAAGTCAATCACACACTTCTGCCACTTAAGTACCAAGGCGGATACCCCCTCTGGCAGTTGATTTCCCATCGCAGATTCCCTGTTGTGCTGTAGCTGCCATTGCGCTACCGCTTTCGTTTCGCCCAAACAACTCTGTGCTTCCGCGATTCTTCAACGGGCAAATGTCATCAGCAAAACAATTGAACCTTGCAGATTGCCCGGTTCATCTATGCAATCAGCACTTTGCAGCGCTGCGTTCTCAAACATCGGCAGGAATGTGATAAAGTGGACACTAGTTGAGAGCGTAGCTCAGTTGGTAGAGCATCGCCCTTTTAAGGCGTTGGTCCTGGGTTCGAGCCCCAGCGCTCTCACCACCTGCCCAGAACCCAAATCCCAGTTACCATTCAGGTTCCCCAGTCTAGTTAGACTCCGCTGCATGCCGGCTGTTGCCAGTATGCATCTTTCTTTCTGTCAGCGGCGGCAGAATTTTATTTGGATGCGAGTGTCTCGCGGATGCCTTCGGCAAGATCTGTGAATTCAGCCAGATACCCTGCCTGACGCAATTGGTTGATATCGGCCTGCGTGTAGTGCTGGTACCGCGACTTCAGGTCCTCAGGGAATGGTATGTACTCAATGCGGCCGCTGCCATGCAGATGGATCAGCGTATTGGCCACATCGTTGAAGCTTCGGCTTTGCCCTGTACCGGCATTCACCACCGCCTGCACCGGCTGTTTTATCGTCGCCTGATTCCCCGTGCCGGAGAAAAAGATATTCATCCGCGCCAGGTCGCGCACGTAAACAAAGTCGCGGCGTTGTTCGCCATCGCCATATCCGCCACTTCCCTCAAACATTTTGATCACGCCATGCTGACGCAGTTGCTCGGCAAAGTGGTGGATCACAGACGCCATGCGTCCCTTGTGCTGCTCGCGCGGACCATACACGTTGAAGTAGCGCAGTCCGACCACGGTGGATTGAATCTGCGGCAACAGGTGACGAACGTAGTTGTCAAAAACCAGTTTTGAGAAACCGTAAACGTTCAGCGGCTTTTCATTTTCTACTGCTTCGGTAAATTTCTCGCTCAGTCCATACACCGCCGCAGTGGATGCATACACAAACGGAACTCTGTGCACCACTGCGTAATGCAGCAGCGCTTTTGAGTAGCCGTGATTGTTCTCCATCATGTAGCGGCCATCGTCAATCAATGTGTTGGAGCAGGCTCCCTGATGCAGAATGGCGCGCAGTTTGAACTTGTCGAGATTCCCTGCCTGTAGAGCATCGCGAAAAACATGCATGTCCATGTAATCCACAAAGGTCGCCCCACTGAGATTCAAAAACTTCTGCCCTGTTTCATAGCTGCGCGGAGTCAGGTCATCGACCGCAAGTATGTTCGTCTCACCCACGGCGTTCAGCTCGTGGATGAGATTGCTGCCGATAAATCCTGCTGCTCCGGTTACGACGATCATTCTTCAGGCTCCTGCCTGTGCTTTGGCGGTCTTGTTCATGCGTTCAATCGTGCTGGTGGTGGAGTAGCCGTTGACTGTGGGCACAACCACAACCTTGCCACCCCACGACTTCACATCTTCTGCTCCAACAATTGTCGACTCGTTGTAATCTCCGCCTTTGACCAGTACGTCCGGTTTCAGTTTGCGAATCAACTCCAGCGGCGTCGCTTCATCAAACAGCACCACGGCATTCACCGCGCCCAGCGCAGCCAATACACGCGCTCGTGCTGCCTCATGATTCACCGGCCGGCCTTCACCTTTCAAAGCGCCCACAGATTTGTCCGTGTTTACAGCCACAATCAGGTAGTCGCCCAGATTACGACAAGCTTCGAGCAGCGTGACGTGGCCGACATGCAGAATGTCAAAGCAGCCGTTTGTAAATACCACAGTTCCGCCATTGGCTTGTATATGTGCGATGTGCGTTTGCAGTGCCGACGCATCCATCACTTTGCCTTCGGTCAGGCTGCCGCTGTGTTCGGTCAACTCCTCCAGCAACTCTTCGCTGGTCACCGGTGCAGTCCCAATCTTTCCCACGACGATGGCTGCTGCTGTATTCGCAACCTGGATCCCGGTCTCCACATCCAGCCGTGCCGCAACACATGCGGCCAGCGTTGCAATCACTGAATCGCCCGCGCCAGTCACATCAAACACTTCACGGGCTTTCGATGGGTACCGCACCTGCGAATCGTCATACAGCAGGGCGATGCCATGCTCGCTCATGGTCACTGTCAAATAATCAAAATCAAATTTGCGAATTAACTTTTGCCCGGCCAGCAGAAGATCGTTTACATCCCGGCTTTCCACGCCGGTCGCCGCGCTCAGTTCGCGCAGGTTTGGGCAGACCGTCGTAGCTCCGCGATAGATGCTGTAGTCCCGCGACTTCGGATCCACCAACACTGGTGTTCCCTTTTCACGAGCGGCTGCAATCACGGCGGCACACAACTCCGCATAAATCGCACCCTTGGCATAGTCAGAAAGAATCACCGCATCCGAATTCCTGGCAAGCTCCACCGCATTCCGCACCAACGCCGCACATTCACTGGCGCCAATCGCTTCACTGCTTTCCATATCCAACCGCAGCATCTGCTGATTACGTCCCAGGATTCGTGTTTTTGAAATCGTCGGGTGCCGAGTAATCACCATACCGCTGATGTCAATCTTGTCGGCCTGCAACAGCGTCAACAGTTCTGCGCGGTCTCTGTCATCACCCCAGAACCCCGCCATCTGCACCTGCAGTCCCAGTCGCGAGAGGTTCAGCGCTACGTTGGCTGCGCCACCCGGTCGCGCGGAGATGCGCGTCTGATTGATGACCGGCACGGGGGCTTCCGGAGAAATACGCTCCACATCGCCCCAGATGTAACGGTCAATCATCACATCGCCAATCACAGCCACACGCAGCGGCTTGAAGCCGCCTTCCAGCAATCCGACGATGTTCTGCAGGTTCTTCATTGTCGCTGTCCCATACAAATTGAAAACTACTGTAGACCAACTTCAGTTTAGTCTAGTGCCTTCTTTGCAAATCCAGCGTTAACGATGCTTGGGCGGCATCGCGGCAGTCACCTCACGCAATACCTCATCCACGGTAATGCTGAGAATGCATTTCTTCTGCTGGGCAATGCAGGTCTCCAACTGGCATCCTGCGCACTCCACTTTGTGGTAGACGACGTGGTGGCCTTCGCCATAGGGGAACCACACAACCGGCAGATTACGCGCCGCAAATATGGCAACACATTTCGTACCCACAGCGGCCGCAAGATGCATCGGGCCGCTGTCATGCCCCAGATACAGCTTTGCCCGCTCCAGTGCTGCGGCACTTTCCCTGGGCGTCAACTCTCCACACAGGTTGATGACTACGGCATCTTCCCCAATCACCTGCCGCCAACCCGAGGCGGCAAACTCTCCTGCTGCCTTTTCTTCCGGCACACCAAGAATAACCAATGCGTGTTTGGGATACAGTGGCGCCAGCTTTGCCAGCAGCTGCTTCCAGTTTTCCAGTCCCCAGTCTTTACTTTGGACTTTCGTACCCGCGCAGACTGCAAGTATCTCCCGTTCGCCCGCCGGTTGCAGCACACGTGCGGCTGTCGCTCGCTCTTCGGCAGTCAGTCGCAGGTCCCAGTTCTTTGGGTCATCCAGCTTCGCGTCACCCAGTTCCTGTTTCAACGCGCGCATCATCATTGCGGACTGATGCTCCAACTGCCCGGTCTTCTCATTTCTCAAATGGCGACGCAGAATCTTTGCAAAAGGAAATCCAATCCGGTGCGGTATGCCGCAGAGCAGAAAGAACAGCCAGTAGCGCAAGACTGAAGACAAGTCATGTGCATTGGCCAGATAGATGACCGCATCCGGTCGCCAGACACGCAGTTCGCGCCGCAATGCCAGCAGGTTCTGCAACCCGCGTTCTCTCACCTTGTAGTAGAAGTAGCCTTGCACCAGGCCGCTATTTTCCAGCACCGCTTGCGCTGGCGCCGCCTTGGCCACCACCG
>CAIZGA010000078.1 GCA_903932385.1 uncultured Acidobacteriota bacterium | reverse complement strand
GCTGGAGGCGCTGCGCAGCGCCGAGGTGGAGGCGAGGCCGATGACCCGGCTGCGCTGGATCGCCGGCGTGGTCAGCAGTATGCGTGTGCTTTTTGAGGGCCGCGTTTTTGTGGTGCAGGATGCGGTCGACGTGCAGGAGCGCAAGCGGGTGCTGCAGTTGCTGTGTGTTGAGCTGGACGGCAAATAGGGGACGCATGAATCTCGATCTTGAAATTGACGGCCTGGCGGAATTTGAGCAACAGATGACCGCGCTTGGGCCGGAGTTCGCGCGAACAGTGGCCGTGAGAGCGGTTTATGAGATGGGAGAGGTCATTCAGGTTTCGGCGCAGCGCCGCGCGCCGGTGCTGGCCAAGGCCGCTGCCAATCGCCAGCCCGGCGAGTTGCGGGATGATATCGGCTTCCTGATGGACGCTGTTGACGCAACTTTGCCGATGCGTACCGGTGGAACCGTCTCGCCGCTGTATGACGGTGACGCGGAGGGCCCGGGTGTTTACGGAAAGTTTGTGGAATATGGTTCCGTCCATAATCCGCAGCCGGAACCTTTTCTGCGGCCGGCCGTGGAAGAGGATGGCGAGCATGCACTCGATGCCGCCGTTGTCTCCATCGGCAGTTCGTTGAAGCAGATGAAGTCGCTCGAGGGTATGGAAGTGGTGCAGGGATGATTGAACAGGGAATCACACTCATGGTGATGGCGGATGCCACCGTCAAATCCCTCTGCGCAGCCGGTGGTTTTATGGGCACGTTGCCCAAGGACCAGGCGTTGCCCAGCTGGACCTACAAGGTCATTTCAGATACGTCCTCTATCAGCCTGAAGGGCCGCAATAAGCTCACAGGGCAGCGCTGGCAGGTGGATGTCTATGGTAGTGACCCGGCAAGTTGCATATCGCTTGCCAGTGCCGTGGATGCGGTGCTGGACACGGCCAATGGAACGCTGGCCGATGTGGATGCAACCGTGCTGCAGCTTTGTGTCCGTTGCGGCAAGGAAGATTTTTTCGATGATGTCAATCGCACGTATCGCCGCATGCTGGAGTACGAATTATGGTTCGCCCAGCTCTAACCACAACCGCACTCACAGCCAACAGGAGATTGCAACATGACGCTTCCGAATACAAACACGACTCCAACAGCCGCACAGGTTGGCTATGGAGCGCAGTTTTCACTAGGTTCCGGCACGCCCGGTTCCTATACGTACACGCAGATTGCTGAAGTCACCAGCATCAAGCCGTCGGGAATTTCTGTCGGCACTGAGGAAGTCACCAACCTTGGCTCTCCCGGTGGCTGGATTGAGAAAATCGGCCTGCTATTGGACGGCGGTTCGGTGGAAATTACCGGCAACTGCCTGAATGAAACCACGCAGATCAGTTTGGAAACCGCTGCCAAGACGCGCGTCGCAGTTCCAATTGAGTTTGCCTTCCAGGTGCAGGGCGGCTCTAAGACCACCACGGTCACCGGTCTTGCCATCATCACGAAGTTCAACTCTACAGCCAGCATTGAGCCGAAAAAGGCGCTGACCTTTTCCTGCAGCATGGAATTCACTGGCGCAGTCACGAAGGCCACGGCCTAATCTCGCGGTTGTTGGCAATCAAAATGCGGCAGTGGCTGTAGGGCTGCTGCCGCAGCAATAAAAAAATATGCAGTTTGAAAAGGAATGGATATGGCCCGCAGGGACAAGAAAAATGAAATTGCCAAGCTGATTTCGAGCGATGTTTCCTTTGAGTGCAAGGGTAAAAAATACGACCTGGTGATGACCGTCGGCGTACTGCTGGAGTTTGAAAAACTCTCTGGCCTCAGCGTGGTGATGGATGTCGGGCGCGTCTTCGATCGGCCAACATTGGATGCGCAATCGAAAATGCTGTATCTTTTGTTGCGCGAGCAGGGTGCAGAATGCACGCTTGAAGATATTCAATTGCATTTGGTGGTTCCAACCAACCAGGTGGCCGCACAACGCTGCATTATGCAGTGTTACGTGAAGCAGGTTGCTGTTGCAAAATCAGGCGGAGCGGACCCTCAGAAGCCCGCGACGGCGTAGCGGCCGCATCGTGGGCGGATCTCTGGTCCATGGCTCGCTATGACCTTGGCCTTGCGGATGATGAATTTCTTTCGCTTACCCTAGTCATGTTGCAGGTTTTGGTGCAACGGCATATTGCGGAACGGCAATATCTCGAACTCTTGAATGGTATTGTTGCATCCGCCGTCATTAATTACAGTATGGCCGCGCCGGATGAGCCTAAGCGGCCGCTGGATTTTGTTTTTAGTGGAGATGTGAATTCATTGCGTGAATTGGCTGAACCGCGTAAGCAGACGCCGGAAGAAATGTTGGCTGTCCTGGAGTGTCAGCTTGGGCTTTGAAGTTCTGTAGGTATTTCGATGTTATAATTCCCGCGAGTAACTTGGGTTGGTATATGAGATTATTTGCGGGAATTTTTTTAGTGTTTCTTTTGGTGACGCATCTTGATGGATATGCGCAGGCGGTCGATACTTCACTCAGTTTCAAGGGTGCAGTGTTGGGCATGTCATTGTCTGATTTCAAGGTGCTCGATGTTACATCGGTTTGGTTGAAGGCGAAGGATATTGGTGTAAAAAGCAAGGACAAGGAAGTGGAGTTTGTTACTCCCGCATGCACGGACACATATCGCTTTGATGCATTGCTTCGTGTGTTCCGTGTAATTGGTGTTGCCGAACCAAGAGACGGAGAGGTCATATGTTTTACGGCTTCTGGTAATGATTCGATTTATGCAAGCTACGGAGATTTGTCGGTTCGCCATGGAATCAATTCTGATGCTCGTTATTTGGCAGGAAAGTATGCTCGCAACCTGTATTACAGGTTTTATAGGGGTAAGTTGTATGAAATAAATATGCAATTTAGTTCCATTGATGCGGTTGATATAGCGGAATCATTCAAGCAGAAATATGGGACTCCGACAGATATTGGTTATGAGGAATTTCAAAATGGATTTGGTGCAAAGTGGAAGGCGCCGGTGTACAGATGGCAAAATGGTTCGCGTCAACTTTCATTGCATATAGGTTCAGGATTGGGTCCAGGTCGAGACGTAGATGATAATGATTTATCAGCATACGTGGTATATCTGGACACTGAATTGAGTGGCTTGTTGCCGCTGGAAAAGAAAGTGGTAGATTTTTGAAACTGCAGTTTAGCTGTAAAAAAAGCCGCCTTCGGGCGGCTTTTTATT
>CAIZGA010000077.1 GCA_903932385.1 uncultured Acidobacteriota bacterium | reverse complement strand
GCCGCTCAGCGGACAAGAAACCTCCATGGTGAATGATCGTATCTCGCAGATACAGCGCTTCCAGAACGCAGCACAACTTACACACACATCAGACTCTGCCTACAATAATGCTCAATCGAAGTCATCTCGAATTGCCACCCAAACAACAGTGGTATCAGCCGGCAATGGAGATACGGCCGCCGACACAGAGCAGCAGAACGACCCGAGCAGAGTATTTCCAGCTGAGGCGACAGGAGCGCATCATTCGGTCCGCGGCACTATCTCGAATATTGTCTGCTCATATCCAACTGTGCTCACTTTTGACTTTCAACCAGTGACAAAGTCCATCAATGGAAAAGCAATAACTTCACATAAACTTTCTCTTTATAGCAATAACTATTTCAAGATAGATTTTTCAGCAGCCAACTTCACCCCAGCTGCAGATCTTAGCCCCTGCAAAGATATTCAGGGCATGTCTGCAACCGTTGAGTATGCCGAGATACATACCACACCAGCTGACAACGCTGCGGAGAAATCGGCACACAATGTTGATGGGAAAGTTCTATCCATTGTGCTTCGCAAATAAGTTCTGCCTTGTTGCTTACCTATGGCATTACAATCTCGGCACCGGCAAGAGCTACACACCCACGCAACTGGAATCTGACAGGCAAACTCACTCTGCTCACACCAATTCAATTGCAACCACTTCGTAGTCGAGGACTGATGGCACTACACAATGAAGGGTATTCCCTTGGAGATGGAACGGCAGTTCCCCTTCTTTCATTAATGTGTGCACTGACTTCGCGTGTGCGCCAGCTGGCAGGTCAATTTCAATTGTCTGCGGATGGGAGGGAATCAGTTCGTGCATCTGCGGACGCATCGCCATGGGGTTGGTCAGGTTTACCAGATGCACAGTGATAGAGTTGCGTTGCCGCCAGGCGGTTACATCAAACATCCCCAGCCCAGTAACGCGCACAGGGCTTGGCTCATTCAGCGCCCATGTAAATGCATTATGCAGCAACAAAGCATGGTCATTCGCCATCACATCCCAATAGACACGGTCAATGTCCCAGGGAAAATAAACTACACGCCCCTCGCCAAACTGGTTCATGTACACATCAGGAATCTCCGTCTTATCCAGTGTCCAGAAAGTTTTCTCCATGGGAAGATTCGCAACGGCAGGGATACGCATTAGCGGTTGGCTCTCGTGCCCAGCATGAGGCTGCACATTCACCTGATAGGTGCCGCCGATTATTGTCTCCACATCTTCCAATCCTTTCAGCAACGGGGATTGTGATTTTCCAGCAGCATCACGCACGACATATAGATACGTATTTTGAGCCAGAGCTCTGGCGGTCGATATATGACTGGCACCAAACAAATCTGCAAGGCCGAAGTCCGTGCGGCGATTTCCCCACTCATCACACAGAGAAGTCTCATAGGTGGCCACAATGTTTCCGCCGCGCCGCACATACTCCCGCAACTGATTGCACTGTGCTTCAGAGAGTGCAGCAATGTTCGGCATCACGAGCAGTTTGAACTTGTTGATATTTTCCGGCTCAAGCATCCGGTCATGCACCATCTCAAATGGAATTCTGGCTTCAATCAGCGCCTGATACATCCCTAACGCCGGTTCATCAACTTTTCTAGTAGCTTCGCCGGGGCCTGCATAAAACTGCGCCGTCTGCTGGGAGTACATCAGGCCGACTCGCGCGATGGGTTCTGTATTTCGCAAATAACGTTCGTGTTTGTGATGCCAGACATACAAATCTTCAATCACCCTCAGCCCACGGCGATCATGCGGTTGACCGGAAACCATATTGAACCAGGGACGCAAACCATTCGCGATTCCATCCTGCACCCACACACGCGTCTCCGCAGGGCTCTTCGTAGAGTTCAGCCAACGATAGGGCGAGACGATGCCCACATTGAAGATGCCGCCAATTGCCTTGTTGCCGAGCGTTGCACGATACTCCTTGCCATTCTTCCCATTCGCCCATGGCGCCATCATTCGCTCGCGGCATTGTCGGTCGGCAAATAATGTCGGGGCCATTTCGCCCACTGTCTTCATATCCAGGCCGCTCAATGCGCCTCCACCGGAATTTGCAATGTAACGCGCCGTTGGTCTGGCCTTGCGAATCGAACTATCCCACAGCTTCCAAAGTTCAAAGAGTCTGCTTTGCTCCCAAACGATGTAGTCGCGATATACAGCGTTGCGTGGGTCGCGTGTATGAGGCAAATCTTCATGGAAGGCATCGTGGAAATTTTTGCGGCAATGCTCGCAGTAACAAATCCCGCTTCCTGTCCACCGATTGCTGAAGACTCCGCCAACATCAAAGCGAGTAACAATCTCCGTTGTCACCTGGGTCATGAATTCAAAGTTGTACGGGCCCAGCGCACAG
>CAIZGA010000076.1 GCA_903932385.1 uncultured Acidobacteriota bacterium | reverse complement strand
CGGAGTAACCGGCAGTCTGCACCTGGAACTGGTCCACAGCATCTACACCGATGGCGGTCCAAGTGAAACGCACATCGCCGACACCGTCCGCTTCAGGCAGGTTAATACCATCAATATAAATTTCAGAAACGTCACCGGCCGGATTGCCGCCATTGACGCTGGGCGAAGCATCGGTGGAGTTGTTGCTGCCCACATAGTTGTTGTTGGAGACGCCCGGCATCAGGTATGCGAAGTCGGTGGCGCGACGCTGATCAAAGTTGCCGCCCTGTCCCATCTGGACCGGAAGGCTGGCGTACATCTCGTTGTCCATCACAGCGCCGAGTGCGGCGTCTGTCGTATCCAAAGGAGGAGGCGCAGTGGTTACGGTGATGGTCTGCGACGCGGCGCCAACGGAGAGCTTGGGATTGAGAGCCACCGTAGCCAGAGCGTTGACGGTGATGTTCTGCTGCACAAGGGTTTCAAATCCCTTGGCAGTGATAGTAACCGTGTAGACACCGGGAGAAAGTGGGGTCAGGTTATAGTCGCCGGCGCTGGTGGTGGTACGCGACGTGACCATATTGGTATCAACCGAGGTGGCGGTAACGGTGGCGTTGGGAATGACGGCCCCGGATGCATCGGTGACCGTACCGGAGATAGCGCCTGTACCGGATAACTGTGCGGATGCCATCACGGCAAACAGCAGCACAAACACGGCAGAAAAATAGCCAATCCAAGCAGCGACTCCTGCAACCCTGTGGGCTGCGCTACGTCCTCTGCCGGCATTGCAACGGAAATGTACGTTGCTCATATTTCTTGTTGCCTCCTAAGAAAAACATTCTGGTGCTTATTTACTTTCCTGCTCTGATCTTTTCAGCGGCGTACAAATATCACTTCCAACGATTTACCCGTCGATTCGGGAGCGACAAATACTGCTCCATTCATCACTCATTAGCGGTAAATGGTCAGACCACTTTTGAATCGCTGTCTACGATACACCTTGCGACAGATAGATTGTCAAGCGAATTGTGCCCATATTTAACGCCGGTGACCCACACAGTAAGGGGTTCAATTTCACGGCTTTATTGCCGCATTTTGCATTGTTTTCTCTCGGAATACCGTGTCAATAAATTCAGCAGAATTCATATTTCCGAAAAAGGAAGTGGTAGTACCTATTAGGGCAGGAGTGCTATTGTGGTAACCATTCATTTGCTTGCCTGCAAACATGCAGTTCACAAATACGAAGCCAGAGCCTGATGCGCTCTGCAAATATCGCCCACAGAAAGCAGACAGAGTTATGAAAAATATTTTAAGAGTTGGTATCGCTTGTGTTGCGTTCGCACTGACCGCGCAGGCACAGGACACGCGCGCGGTGACCGAGCCGAAGTATCCCGCAGACTGCGTGGTTCTGTATGCGAAGCTGGCCGCGCACAACGGCATGTTGAGTGCAGCGGATGAACGCAAACTGGACACCACACGTCTGCAGCAAGCGATAGACGGATGTAAGAGCGGCGGCGCAGTGCATCTGAAGTCCGCAAAAAATAAAAATATATTTCTGACGGCGCCCATTGAGTTACGTGCAGGCGTGACCTTGTTAGTGGATGGCGACGTGGCTGTCTTTGCTTCCCGCAATCCGCGCGACTACGATGCGACGCCCAACACCTGCGCGAAGATGGGTGACAACGTGGGCAAATGCAAGCCGCTGATATTGGCAGACCATGCGCCGGGCAGCGGCATCATGGGCGAGGGAGTGATTGACGGCCGCGGCGGCACAAAGTTGCTGGGTCAGGAAGGCAGCTGGTGGGACCTGGCGCACCTGGCCAAAATTGATGACGAAAAATATTCGTCGGTGGGCTTAGTCGTGGCAAAGAATTCTGACAACTTCACTCTCTACAAAATCACGCTGCGCAATGCGCCAAACTATCATGTCTCCACCCACAATATGAATGGATTTACTGCGTGGGGCGTAAAGGTGGATACGCCGAAGACGGCACGCAACACCGACGGCATTGATCCTTCCGACGGCACAACGAATGTCACCATCGCGCACTCGTGGGTGCGTGCCGGGGATGATGACATCGCCATCAAGTCAAGCGATACCGGTGGCGGCGCAACCAACATGACGATTGAAGACAATCATTTCTACAGCGGGCACGGCATGTCCATCGGCAGCGGGACCAGCGGTGGCGTAAGCAATATCCTGGTGCGCAACCTGACGATTGACGGCGCAGACAACGGCATTCGCATCAAGAGCGACAAGAGCCGCGGCGGTCTGGTGAAAAATGTTTCCTATGAAAATGTATGCATTCGCAATTCGCCGAACCCGATTATCCTGAACCCGTACTACACCACCTTCGATGGCAAAAAGATTCCCGTCTATCGCGACATTGCGCTGAAGAATGTTCACGCACTGACCAGCGGTAACATGATTTTCGCCGGACTAGATCCGCAGCATCGGCTAGGCGTAACTCTGGACAATGTGGTGGTGGATGGTTGGCAGCCGCAGGATGTTACATCGCGTTTTGCTGAGGTAAATCTCTCCGGCGGCGGAAGCGATATAAAACTAAGCGGCGAGGATGTTCATGTTGTAGATTCCGGCAATACTGCATCCTCATATAGCTGCGATGGGAAATTTGTGGCTTATGCGGAAAATACTACGTCGCCGCAATCGGCGGAAAATGTGTTGCCGGAAGACAAGACCCTCTACGTTGCCGCAGATGGTACCGGCGATTACTACCTGATTCAAAAAGCAATTGATGCAGCACCGGCAACCGGCGCACTGATTATGGTGGGCAAGGGTGTCTATCGTGAAGTTCTGCACATCGATAAACCGAACATCCAGCTACGTAGCGCCGACCCCGATCCGAGCAAGACGGTGATAGTTAACAATCGCAACGCGCTTGAAAACGGCGGGACATTTAATTCTGCAACGGTGAATGTTACCGGCGACAACTTCTACGCCGAAAACATGACCTTCGAAAACGACTACAACAAAACACATGACCAGAAGACGCAGGGTTCGCAGGCGCTGGCGTTGTCGTTGACTGGCGACCGTGCAGTCTTCCGCAACATGCACTTGCTGGGCAATCAGGACACACTGTACGCGGAGAGTCGACACTGTGCCACGCTGGACCCGGCACAATGCACAGCATCGCGTTCGTACTTTGTTGACTGCCTGATTGCTGGCAATGTGGACTTCATCTTCGGCGATGGCGATGCTGTTTTTGACCACTGCGAGATACGCAGCACGGTGCATGAAGCGGGTGGCTACCTGACGGCGCAGAGCCGAATCTCAACCAAGCAGGACAGCGCTTATGTCTTCAATCATTGCAAATTGACAGCAGAACAAGGCGCGAGCTACGGAACAATTTATCTGGGCCGGCCATGGCGTCCGTACGCGAAGGTCATCTTCATGAACACGGAAATGGGAGCGCATATTGCACCGGCTGGCTGGCGGGAATGGCATCCGGGCGAAACGCATTCGTTGGAGACGGTCTACTACGCAGAATTCAACTCCAGCGGTCCCGGCGCGTATCCTGACCAGCGCGATCCGCATACGAAATTCCTGACTGCGAAAGAAGCCGCGCTGTATGAGACGAAAACATTTCTGAAGGGCACGGATAATTGGGACCCGACCGCTGTGAAGTAGTACCACTGTCGGCAACAAACGAGGAGATATATAGATGCAACGCAAATTTACTTTTCTGATGTTGGCTGCGGCGGCGATTGCATTGCCGACCCACGCACAGGACACACGCAATGTGACCGAACCGAAAATCCCTGCAACGTGCATCAAGCTCGAAGCTAAGCTGGTCAGCGTTGACGGCTCGCTGGCGGCAGAAGATCAGAGCAAGCTGGATACGGCGCGCATCCAGGCAGCGATTGACGGCTGCAGTGCTGGACGCGCGGTTACATTACGTACTCACGGCAAGTTCAACGCGTTCGTCAGCGGACCGTTGGTGTTGCGCAGCGGAGTCACACTTGTGGTGGAGAAAGGTGTGACGCTTTTTGAGTCCGTGGATCCGACCGTGCTGCAGGAGTCACCGGGGAGTTGCGGCGTGGTGAATATGCTGGCCGGTCGTGGTTGCAAGCCGCTAATCTCCGTGGACCATGCGCCCAATGCCGGCGTAATGGGCGATGGCGTGATTGACGGGCAGGGCGGCGTGAAGATGCTGGGCGTAAATATGAGCGCGTGGGAATTGGCTGAAAAAGCTCGCGCAGGCGGCGGACAAAAAGTCAGCCGCTTGATTGTGGCCGACCACTCCGACAATTTCACGCTATACAACATCACTCTGAAGAACTCGCAGAATTTCCATGTGGTTTACGGAGCCGGTGACGGTCTGACCGTGTGGGGCGTGAAAATCAATACTCCCGGTAAAGGAGCACGCAATGCAGACGGCATTGATCCGGGCAATGGGTCAAAAAATATCACGGTCACACATAGCTACATCAACGCGGGCGATGACAATATCGCCATCAAAGGCGGCACCGGCGGCCTGACCAACATGACGGTGAGCCACAATCATTTTTATGCGGGTCATGGCATGTCTATCGGCAGTGAAACGTATGGCGGAGTGAGCAAGGTGCGCGTCTACGACTTGTCGCTCGATGGGCCGGACAATGGAATCCGAATCAAGTCCAACGCGGCGCGCGGCGGCCTTGTGCATGACGTACAGTACGACGATATTTGTATTCGCAATTCGCCCAACCCGCTGTACTTCGACACAGCCTACAGCGCGGCCGGAAGCACCGAGGGCACACGCTTCCCCAGTTTTGTGGACATCACGCTGCACAACGTGAGAATTTCCGGCGGCGGAAAAATTACTTTTGAAGGCTACGATGCGGCACATCGGCTTGGCCTGAATCTAGACGGCGTGACCGTGACGGACGCGAGTATGTACCAATACTCCGTTCGTCATGCGAACTTCAAGGTGGGACCCGGCGCGATGAATTTAAAATTAGATGGCGAAGACACTACGGTGACTGGAACTGCGGTCAACTCCGCTGCGGGTGATTCCTGTGCTGACAAGTTTGTGCCCTTCCCTCATTAGAAGAAAGTTTCCCGAACAAAAAATTTCCTGCACGTTTAGTTGGGCGCGTTGCCGCTACGTCTAGTACTCGTGCGTGCGGGACGCGGTCGAGTATGCTGTGCAATCATCTGATCGAATTCAGCACGCGGCATTTTTAGTTTGTCCGGATGCGCGTCCACCCACTTGGCAAGCGCGGCGTATTTTTCTGCGTTCCATCCGCCTTCAAACTGTCCACCATTGCTGCCGGCTTTGTTCAACTCAAAATTGAACGCGTCCTGCAGATTGGTGAACTCCGCTGATGCAATGGCGCCCTCCGCGAGAATGGCGGGGATGATGATGACACCTTCGCGTTTGGCCAGAACCAGGTCGCCCGGCAGCACAACCGCGCGGCCAATTCGAATGGGCGCGTTGATGCTGGTGAGTTGTTCGTCATGCCAGTCAGAAGGATCGTAGCCTTTGTAGAAGCCGTTGAAGTTGGGGATATCGCGATTCTCTTCAGCATCGCGAATGCCGCCGTAAAAAACAAAACCGGCATGCGTATGCGCAGCGATGCCGTTGCCAAGATTCGATCCAATCAACGTACCATCGGCAATTTTTCCAAAGCCGTCGGCGATATAGACATCTCCTTCCACTAGTTCATTAATCGGCCAACTATTGTTGTAACCAAAACCGATGCGGCCTTCAGCCTTGCCCTCGGCAGTTTCCGCCTTGGCAACGTCAGGACGCGAGGGCATGTACTGCGCCGTCATCGCGCGGCCGGCAAAGGGGGTTTCAGGATGCAATGCCTGCCAATCGCCTTCAAACTGATTGCGGTATCCCTGGCCGCGAAGGTAGTCCCAGATGTCTTCAATCGAAACATCCAGCGCGCGCTTCAGCAGATCATCCGGAAGTTTGGGGCGGCCATCGGCAAAACGTTCGCCCTTCCAGTCTGCGGTGTAGAAGAGAATCTGTTCGCGGGTCTGCTTGACCTGGGCGTGGGCGGCGTGGGGCGCGAGGCTGGCGAGAACAAACAATACAAGCGCGATTTTTTTCATCACGGACTACTCCTTTGTTGCATCTGCGGACTTTTGCAGCGATGGGGAACACTTTCTGCCCGGCAGGAAATCATCGGCCTAAATCATATCCCATCCGCCGCAGACCGGGCCTAAAAAGCCTTGTGCACAGGGATTGCTTATACTTAAGCAAGAACGTGCAAGCAAATACATACATT
>CAIZGA010000075.1 GCA_903932385.1 uncultured Acidobacteriota bacterium | reverse complement strand
TGCGATGTATCGCACCTGCGGCTTGATGGCTGGGATGAATGCTTACTGACCCTGACTGAGTGAGTATCCAGCCTTTCCATTGAAGTTGCAGAGGTGTTCTGTTTTGATGAAGTCAATTTTCGCGATGGTGATGGCCTGCATCAGGCGGTTGATGTCATCATGTGTAATCACTCCTCCGTTAGAAGGTTGGAAGCGGCAGCGCCAGTGGTCTGTACAGAAGGTCTCGTCGTGGCCATTGGGCCAAACCTTCACCCCGCGATTGGATATCATGACGAGCTTCCATTTTTCTCCTGCAGCGGCAAGCAGTGTGCTGGCCAGTGCATCGGGTGAATTCAGCCACTCGACGAATACATCGACCCCGACGAGCTCTTTGAGCGGTTTGGTAGATGGACGTGTAATCGTGGGCAGCTGCAGCGGAGAGCGGTTCATCTTTGCGCTGGCAGCTGAATGGCTACTCAGGTTCTGGGGCTTTTGGCCGAGACGATCGATAATGGCAGAGGTGAACTCTGCAGTGCCGACGATTTTCTTGCTGGCCTCACTCTTCATATCGCCTGTATGGATACCGTCTTCAAGCGTACGCAGCCACGCGTTGTGCATGCGTTCGGCGGCTTCACTTTGACCGATGTGGTGCAACAATTCCACTGCTGCCAACAACAGGCCGGAGGGATTGGCGATACCTTTGCCGGCAATGTCCGGTGCGGATCCATGTATGGCCTCAAAGATTGCGCCGCCATCACCGATGTTGACTGAACCGCCGAGGCCGACCGAGCCGGTCATTTGCGCGGCAATGTCGGAGAGTATGTCTCCGTAGAGATTGGGCAGAAGGACCACGTCATACTGTTCTGGCTTGTCAACAAAGTTTGCCATGCCGAAGTCGACAATCTGGTGCTGCTGCTCAATGTCGGGATACTCGGCTCCAATCTCATCAAAAACGCGGTGGAACAGGCCGTCGGTGAGCTTCATGATGTTGTCCTTTGTCATGCAGGTAATGCGTTTGCGGCCTTGCTGACGTGCATACTCAAAGGCGTAGCGCACAATGCGTTCGCAGCCCGGGCGAGTGATGAGCTTCAGACACTGGACAACTTCAGGCGTTTCCTGATGCTCAATGCCGGCGTAGAGGTCTTCCTCATTTTCGCGAATGATGACTACATCCATCTTTGGATGCCGCGTTTTGATGTATGGTGCGTAGGCACGGCAGGGACGCACGTTGGCGTACAAACCGAGAGTCTTGCGCATAGTCACGTTCAGGCTTTTATAACCGCCACCCTGCGGTGTAGTGATGGGCGCTTTGAGCATGACGCGGGTATGACGTAAAGATGCCCATGTTTCTTCAGGAATGCCGGAAGTATTGCCGGATAGATAGACTTTCTCGCCCATTTCCGTCATTTCTGAGGTAATGCTGGCACCTGCGGCCACCATGACGCTAAGGACAGAGGCAACGATTTCTGGTCCGATGCCGTCGCCAGGGACTACGGTTATGGGTGTATATGCGTGCTTCTTTTCCGGCTGGTTTTCGATAAACTGTTCGAGGGCTGAATTGGGCATGTCGGCTCCTGGCTTTCAAGATAGGCCACTTTCGTAGCACGAAATGCAATATACGACATATATGTCGTATATTGCAAGTGATATTTATGAAAAAAAATTCACCGGGTCATGCCATACCGCAAACCGCTGCTGGTTGGACATTTCTTACTAACCACTCGCACGTACTGCTGCTTATAGCTGCAATGCCGGACGCAAGGATGCGTGATCTGGCGTTGCGGGTGGGTATAACGGAACGCGCAGTGCAGCGAATTATTGAGGATATGGCAGAGGCCGGTTACCTGAAGGTGTTCAAGGAAGGGCGGCGGAACACATACGAGGTGGTGCGCAGCAAGCGCCTACGGCACTCCGTGGAAGGGCACTGCACGATTGGTGACCTGATTGATTTTGTTGGAAAACCGCGTATCTGACGTGCATTTGGGCGTAATGATTGAATTCGCTTTTATGCATTGAAAGTAGAGTCGGTACGACTGAGGAGATTATGCAGACGAGACAGCTGGGCAATTCCGATATGCAGATTACGCCGATTGGTTTCGGCGCGTGGGCCATTGGTGGCGGCGATTGGGAATATGCGTGGGGGCCGCAGGATGATGCCGACTCCATCAGCGCCATCCATCGCGCCGTGGATGCGGGCATCAACTGGATTGATACAGCAGCAGTCTACGGGCTGGGCCATTCGGAAGAAGTAGTGGCGCGCGCGCTGAAGGGCATGAGCAAAAAGCCGTATGTATTCACCAAATGCTCACTGGTGTGGGACGGTGAAAAGAAGATTACGCGGACCTACAAACATATCCGCAGTGAAGTGGAGCAGAGCCTGAAGCGTCTACAGGTGGACGTCATCGACTTGTACCAGTGCCACTGGCCGGTGGAGAACTCCGAGCTGCAGGATGGCTGGGGAGTAATGTCGGACCTGGTAAAAGAAGGCAAAGTCCGCTGGATTGGCGTATCCAACTACAACGTGGAGCAGTTGAAACTAGCTCAGGCCATTGCGCCGATTACCTCGCTACAGCCGCCGTATTCGCTCATCAATAGCGGAGTGGATGTTGAGATCCTGCCATTCTGCGAAGCCAACAAAATCGGCGTCATCAATTACTCGCCGATGCTTTCCGGCCTGCTGACCGGCAGCATGTCTGCCGAGCGCATCGCCAACCTGCCGCAGGACGACTGGCGTCGCCGCAACCCCAATTTCCAGGAGCCGCGGCTAACACGGAATCTGAAAGTCGCCGACCTTCTGGGCAAGATAGGCGCGCGGCATGGGCGATCTGCCGGCGAGACGGCAATTGCCTGGACGCTGCGCCTGTCAGCGGTTACCGGCGCTATCGTTGGTGCTCGCAGTGCAAAGCAGGTGGAAGGCTGGCTGGGAGCGGCAGAATATCGGCTGAGCCAGCAGGAAATCCAAGAGATTCAGCAGTTTATGGACGCCAACCCGATGCCGAGCTAGGCTATGGCAAAGCGGTCGAAGGCCAAAATGGTCACTTTCGTAACAAAAAATCGTAATCAAAATGCGATTTTTGAGCGAAAAACCCTTGCCGAAAAACTAGTTTTCGTCCATGATGGTCTGTAAGTAACCATGTTCGTTAACTCATCTGACAACATCGAGACGTTCGACGAGACTGCCGAAGGCCGGCCGCAGCAAGACCCGGTGCGCACTGCAGTACGTTTTCCGATTCACCTCCCGATTACGTTGCAGACCAGTGAAGGCGAAATGGAAGCGACAACGCTGGACATATCCGCCTGTGGATTATTGTTCCGTGCTGGCAGGACACTGCCAATGAATACGCGGCTGGAATTCGACATACCAATGCCAGCAGCAATCCTGGGAACGCAAACCGATGTAAGTGTGCATTGCATTGGGCGAGTGGTACGCACCAGCAATCAAAACGGGGACGAGCACCATACGGCCGTTGTGATTGATGAATATTCCTTCAGGACTTAAAGACAAAACCTATGACCGTGCTTACAACAGAGAAACAACACGGGGAAGGCGAACAGCACGAGGCGGAAGTACAGACGCCGAGTTCGTCGATACGAATTATTCTGGCTGATTCCCAAGCCATTTACAGAGTAGGTATCCGCAAGGTCTTCGCTCTGGAGGACGACATCCGTGTCGTTGCCCAGGCCGAGACGCTTGAGAACCTTAGCAACGCTCTGCGCCGTTTCCCAACCGACATCGTTCTGCTGGAAGCCGGCCTTATCACCGGCACCACCGATGCCATCCCCGAACTGGTGCGCTCTGCGCCCGACGCCAAGCTGGTGGTGCAGGTGGTGGAGACCGATGAGTCGAAAACAGTGGAACTGTACCGCCGCGGTGTGCGGGGTGTGATTCCACGCTCCATTGCGCCGGACCTGCTGATCAAATGTATCCGCAAGATTGCCGCGGGTGAAACATGGATCGACAACCAGTCTGTGAATTGGGTCATCGAGGCGTACCGTTCGCAGGCCAACACGCTCACCAATCCGCGCAGCCAGCCGCGTCTCTCAGAAAAAGAGCTGACTATCATCGGCTGCATCACGCGCGGCATGCGCAACAAGGAAATCGCCTACCAGATTGGCACCACTGAGCAGGTCATCAAAAACTACCTGCGCAAGGTGTATGACAAGCTGGGCGTGAGCGATCGCCTGGAACTCGCGCTGTACTGCCTGCATCATCAGTTGCTGAAGAAGTATGCACTGGAAAGCGCGCAGGCGGCTTTCACCGCAAGTGCTGGTGATGAGCCTCTAGTGACCGCATCGAGCGAAGTCGAATAAATCAGGAAGCAGCTACAGGATTTGAGAACAGCCGGCTATAGTGCCGGCTGTTTTTCATTGGGCGTAACCGTGTGCGTCTCTTTACCTGCATAGAGAAACCAGCCGAGCCATACAATCGGCGTCCACACATACAGCACCGATGTCAGCGGTGGATGCAACAGAATCACAATCATTAGCAGACCGCAATTGAGCGCGACCAGCGACTCGCGCGCATATTTCCGTTGCACGGGCATGGCCAATGCATAGGCAATCGCAGGCAGCAGCACGATCTGGTCGGAGAACCATCCATAGGGCGAGGTGAGCACGGCCACCAGCATCAACAGCATGCCGTGGGTACACCAATCCCACTGCGCACGGTGGCGGCAGAAATAGACGAGCGACCAGGCCAGCGCCAGCAGCG
>CAIZGA010000074.1 GCA_903932385.1 uncultured Acidobacteriota bacterium | reverse complement strand
GCATAGGCGGCACCCAAGGCTGTAGTCTCCTGGATACGCGGCCGCAACACTTTGCGATTCAGTATGTCGGCTTGAAACTGCATCAACAGATTATTGGCCACCATGCCACCATCTGTACGCAACTGTGCCAGAGCGATGCCGGAATCCGACTCCATTGCCTCGACAACTTCAGCAGTTTGGAATGCAGTCGCTTCGAGCACGGCGCGTGCAATGTGTCCCTTGTTCGCGTAGCGAGTGAGGCCGGTGATGACGCCGCGCGCAGAGCCTCTCCAGTACGGCGCATAGAGCCCAGAAAATGCAGGCACAAAATAGACATCGCCGTTGTCAGCAACTGTGGCAGCGAGGGATTCAATCTCTTCGCTTTTCTGAATCAGTCCAAGATTGTCACGTAGCCACTGCACCAGCGCGCCAGTGATGGCGATGCTTCCCTCGAGCGCATAGTGTGCCGGTTGCTTACCGAATTTGTATGCCAGCGTTGTTAGCAGACCGCTTGTAGAGATAACTTTTTTCTCGCCGGTGTTCATCAGCAGAAAACAGCCTGTGCCGTATGTGTTCTTCACCTGCCCCGGATCGAAACATGTTTGACCGACCAGTGCAGCGTGCTGGTCGCCCAGCATTCCAGTAATCGGCACGCCGCCAAGCGAGGAGACCTTCATCTCTCCAAAGAGTTCACTGGAAGAAGCGATGCGTGGCAGCAGGGCGCGCGGTACATCAAACTCTGCGAGGAGAGAGTCGTCCCAATCGAGCGTGGTGAGGTCCATCAACTGCGTACGGCTGGCATTGGTCACATCGGTAATGTGCACCCCGCCGTTAATGCCGCCGGTAAGATTCCAGAGCAGGTAGCTGTCCAGATTGCCGAAGAGTAAATCGCCGCGCTCTGCCCGCGCCCGTGCGCCGGTGATGTTGTCGAGCAGCCAACTGATTTTGAATCCGCTGAAATAAGTTGTTAGTGGCAGTCCGGTTTTTTCGCGGTAGCAATCCTGTCCGCGTTGCTGCATGCGTTGCTCCACAGCATCGCTGACGCGCGTGTCCTGCCACACCAGAGCGTTGTAGATTGGCTCGCCGGTGCGACGGTCCCACACGACTGTAGTTTCGCGCTGATTGGTGATGCCAATACAAGCCAACTCGCCGCGTTGAACGCCGCCGGATGCCATGGCCGCGTCCATCACTTCCAGCGTGTTCTGCCAGATTTCCTGCGGACGATGTTCCACCCAACCCGGCTGCGGATAAATCTGTTCATGCTCTTTCTGGGCCGATGTGATTACGTTGCCGGCACGATCAAATATCATGAACCGCGTACTGGTGGTGCCCTGATCAAGCGCGCCTAGATATGCGGCCATTACATTGCGTCCTTTCAAGCATCATCGATGCGGCACACGAAAATAAGATAGCGTGAGATGCCGTCAATAAGATTCCAACGAATTGTACCGTTGTAAGGCAGGAGTCTGTTTTGTAATCAGGGAATCTGCAGACGCAGGTGTAACGGAAAATATATTCAGGTCAGCAGGGCTTGCCGGCTTTCGGATTCGGGAACGCATCTGCATTCTCTTCATCGTCGCGGTCAAGACACGCGAAATCTTTCTCAATAGCCAGTTCCAGCTTGCCGTTACTGCCAAGGTCTAGCGTGGCGTAAATGCCGACATCCTCACCCGTTGCCCACTGAGAAACAGAGTTCTTGGGAATCACGGCGACGATTTCTGTAGATGTGTGGCGTATCTGCGATGCGGTGACAGCAGCGTTGGCCTCTACGGCATATGTTAGACGCGAAGTCGCATTGCCAGCCAGCCAAAGCGTTTCTTCCAGCCGATGTGCAGTTTGCAATTGCTGCACTTCGGAACGGGTAAGTCGAAATCGGATTGAGTTGCCCTTGATGCGAAGCTTCATAGTGACATCTCAATCTTAATGGATACCGCGGCATCGCACTCGAGCAGTTAGGCCTTGCTTTGTGGAAATGCCGTGATGCGCAGCTTTGCCGCAGCATAGGGAACCAGCGAAATGGTTTCCAATGGCTGGTCGCTGACCACTGGGCTTTGCGGCAGCGGATTGGCAACGCCATCCACCGCGCGCCAGTCCGGAAGCTTGCGCGCCTTAGCATGTAGTCGCACCGGTGGATTGCGAATTCCGAACGGCACCGCCCCGACTGCCGACTCCGTGACTGTAATCAAATTTGCTACGGTGGATTCATCAGCGGTGAGTGCGTAATTCCACGGCGTGGTTGGGAAGATTTGCCAGTCAGCTGTCATGCCCTGATCGCGCAGCTTCACCCAGTCCTCGCCAATGCCGTAGGAGAAAACCAGCGGTCCGCGTTCCACGGCAACGGAGTTGTGGAACCAACGGGAGATGCGTGGTTGCATCGGAAATTCAATCTCAACCACATCGCCGGCCTTCCATGTGCGCGTCAGTTTGTAGAAGCTGCCTGCTTGCGGCTCTGACCGTGCAACGCCATTCACGCTGATTTTTGTTCCAGTGGCCCACGCGGGTATCCGCAATTGCAGAGGAAACTCCAGTGTGCGACCCGGCGTGACGGTGATACGGACTTTTCCGTTGAAGGGATAATTTGTTTCTTCCAGCAAATGTACAGTTGTGCCGCGCACCAAGGTGCGAACTTCGCAGGGAGCATACGCTGCAGCAACCAGACCATCCTCTGCATCTGTATTCGGAAAACCGCTCAACATAAAAAGACTCGCGGTAAACTTCGGCCAGCCCTGATGATAATTCGCAGTGCAGCAACCAAAGTTCGGCGCCAGTCCAAATAAATTCGCTTCCGCACTGTTGGAGACCCAGGGCTTGCTGTGCAGGCTACACTCTACCTGGTTGGGTTCCTGATCGTACTGGTGCGCCCACATATCATCTGTCAGCGTGCCGGGCAGCGCGTTGAATGCCAGTCGCTCTAACTTGTCGCCCAACGCGGGGTCGCCAAGAATTGCCAGCGAGACTTCCAGCGAAAACATATACTCCACCACGGTGCATAATTCAGAACCCTGTGATGGATTCAAACCAGCAAGATGTTCATCGCAGGAAAACATTCCATTCGGCAAGCCGTGGTATCGGTCCAGTTCGTGAATCATCTGCAGCACTGCGCGGCGGTCATCCATCGAGCCTGATACCAGCGACCACACCGGAGCCGTCTTTACAGCCTGACCGTTGTTCACTCCATGGACAGAAAGCGCGGGGTCCTCGAGACCATGCCCGCTATGCAGCTTGAGATATTCCTCGGTGATGCGATCGGTGAATTTGAAATCTGCATACTGTGCCATCCAGTCATGACCTTGCTGATGCAGCAGTCGCGCCAGATCCAGCAGCCATGCGTTGCCGGTGCGGTTGTAAAGCCAGAGAACACTGAGCGCTTCATCCTGCCAGCGAAATTTCCCCCAGTCGCGCAGCGGGCGTTTTGGCAGCTCGGCAAGTTGATAAGAAAAATATTTTTCCATCACCGGCAGGACGCGAGCATCGCCAGTGGCTTCGTGATATTGAGTCAACACTTTCAGCATCACAATGCGCGGCCACCAGTCGTCATTCGACTTTGGACCTATCATTCCATTCGGTTGCGTGTTGTTCAGCGTCCAGTCAATGTAACGCTGTGCTTTGGCTTTCAGCCGTGCATCGTCCAGCAGATATGCGAGCGGCAGCAGACCGTCCAGAAAATACGGTCCGCGCTCCCATGATTCTCCCGTGCCTCCCAGCCAGCCGCTGTTCGGCCCCACATCTTTCCAGAACTCATCCAGATGACCGCTCATTCCGTTGGCCTGAATCTCCAACTGCCTGCGCAGCCATCCGCGCGGTTGAATTGCGCCAAGCGGCAAGCGGTTGTATGCGCTGGGCAGCAGCGGTACGCGGTCTTTGACGACCGCCATAGCGGGAGGCGTGGCTATTGCAGCGCCCAACGATTTCTTCACCGGCAGTGCGACTGTGGCAAACAGAATTCCCATCTGTGTAAAAAATCCGCGTCTGCTGGTTTGGCGAGTAGGATTGGTCATTGGAGTTGCCTCGCGTGCTGTAGGTAGGATTGCCATGCAAGAAATATCAGGTGCGATGGTACATCCTGCTTTGCTGCAGATTCAACATGTATCGAGAATGAAGCCTGAGAGGCGAATGATATATGCTGGCTTCGAGAATCGTTGAGGATATCTGCATGAGTGAGTTTGCGACACTGCGCGTGGGTCTTTGCGGCATCGGTCTGGAGGCATACTGGGGCCAGTTCGTCGGATTGCAGGAACGTCTGACGGGCTACGTAACAACAGTAGCGCAGCGGTTGCAACGGACCGGTGTAACCGTAGTCAACCTCGGCCTGGTAGATTCGCCGGAGCGATCGCGTGAGGCTGGCCATCAGTGCCGCCGAGAAGACATTGATGTTTTGTTTCTGTATGCAACAACGTATGCGCTTTCCAGCACGGTATTGCCATTGGTGCAGCGCGCCGGTGTACCGGTAATTGTTTTAAATCTGCAGCCGGAAGCGGCCATTGATTACGCTGCCTTCAATCGCATGCAGGACCGCACAGCAATGACTGGCGAGTGGCTCGCATTCTGCTCTGCATGTCCGCTGCCGGAGATTGCTAATTTATTTTCGCGCGCAGGCATTCCATTTCATCAGGTTAATGGAGTTCTCAACAATGAACAGGACTGGCAGCAGATTGAGCAATGGTTGGCTGCGGCCAAAGTGCGAGCCACGCTGGCCAATTCACGGCTCGGATTGATGGGGCACTACTACAACGGCATGCTCGACATC